>CAXEKM010000858.1:0-8415 GCA_963996645.1 uncultured Marinoscillum sp. | reverse complement strand
GGAAGAAATTCCACATCTGAAAAACCAACTTTGTCTGAAATGAAAAGCACTTTTTCCCAGCTCTTGCCTCCGTTGGTGGTTTTGAAAATGCCTCGCTCAGGATTGGCATTGAATGCTTGCCCAACTGCAGCCACGTACACAATGTTGTGATTATCTGGATGAATGATGATTGCTCCAATCTGACCGACATTTCTCAAACCGATATGTTCCCAGGTTTCTCCACTATCGATGGATTTGTAAACACCCTTTCCGGCTATAACATTACTACGCAACCCATCAGAACCGGTCGCGGCATAGACAATATTGGGGTCAACCTGATCTACCGCCAATGCTCCGATAGAGGGAGTTTCGAAAAAGCCATCGGAAACATTGTTCCACGAAGTTCCATAATCAGTTGTTTTCCAAACACCTCCACCAGTTGCGCCAAGGTAAAAAGTTCCGGGTTCTACTCGAGTTCCAGCCACAGCAGTTACCCGACCACCACGGAGTGGACCGACATTTCGAAATTTAAAATCGAACTGGCTAAAGCCAGAATGGGCTAATAGGAGGAGGCCCGCAAAAACGGAATATTTAAGTTGTTTCATTTGATGTACTTTCTAGGGGTTATTTGATGGAGAAGAGTCAAATTAAAAATGCCGCCGTACCCTTTAGGAATAGGGCAATAGCGGCATGCATTTCGATTGCCTCCTTTTACCCTAAATCCCTAAAGGGAGGAGGCAATATGCTTTTAATTACCGCAATCACTTCCAATCGGACTACCGTCCGGTGGTGACTGTGGACTAGGAATCGTGAAATCACCAGGCTCGTCAACGAACTGATCGTATAAACTCAACACATGATTGTAATGGGCTTTCACTAACAAGTCGTTGGTGCGCATTCCTTTGATCTGACCAACAATATTGGCTAATTCCTGCATGGCAACCGCTTTGGTCATTTCGGTAGAGCCTTTTCCGGCGGCCAAATTCATCAAGTGATACACCACACGCTTTTCGGTGACCATTTTGATCTCTTTCTCTAAACCTTGTTTGTATTTGCCATTCCAAACGACCTTGTACAAACTCGCCATCACTTCATCCCAACCTGGCAAACTGCTGTCCCTTAGGTTTTGCTGAATCACTCGCTCGATGCGCTCAGGGGTGAAAATGAACGATACGGTCATTTCCGCTGAAGTTTCTGCTGCAGCGATTGGGTCAAAAGCCACTCCAGTATTGGACTTGAAACTTTCACGAGTTCTGCCATAGCCTGGCGTTTTCGGACTTAGCAGTTCCAACAAATTGTTAGGAATGCTTAAAAATTCAGGAGTCAAAGTGTTGCTCAATGCACTCAAAGCCAATTTTTGATCCGCTGCAGAAACGAAAGATGGTAAAGGCAATTTGTCGCCTTTCACTTTATAAGCATAATTCAATCCGCCCAGCATTTTGCTGGTGCCTTCTATCTGATAGCGATGAATGAAATACATCGGTACCAGTACTTCTTCAATGGAAGAAATAGGCTCTCCGGTCTGAATGGCACTTTCTGAGAAATTGCTCAATACTTTGGAACGGATATCTGCCAACCTGTTTAGCTCTGATGCGGCATTGGTTCCACCATCCCAAAGGTGTGCCTGCGCATGAGCCCCACTTTGTGGACGGGCATCACTATCCATGATGTATTGGTATCCAGCGTCAATCCACTCGCTGATGATATCGTTTAGTTGCTCGTCTTCATTTTCAGCAAACTGAGTGTATCCATAACGGATCGCGTATTGATCCCACTCACCAATATTCACATCGTATGCTTCCGAAAGATCGATTTCTCCATTTTCATCCAACTGAATGTAAGGATGTGGATAATCCATCACCGATGCTCGGTCATTGACACTCGCGGCAAAGTTGTGATACAAACCCAATGTGTGACCAACCTCATGCGCAGAAAGCTGACGCAATCTGGCCAAAGCCATTTCCAACATTTCCCCCGAAGGTTCTTTGCCTTCTTCGTACGGCTGCAACAAGCCTGTTGCAATCAGGAAATCCTGACGGATTCTTAAAGAACCTAGCGATACGTGACCTTTTAAGATTTCCCCAGTTCGTGGATCAACCACCGAAGCGCCATATGACCAACCGCGAGTAGAGCGGTGAACCCACTGAATGACGTTGTAATTAATATCTAGTGGATCTGCAGAATCTGGCAATACTTTTACCTGAAAGGCATTTTTGTAACCCGCTTTTTCAAAAGCCTGGTTCCACCAGCTAGCTCCTTCGATTAGTGCCGAGCGAACAGGCTCTGGGGCACCTTTGTCCACATAATAAATGATTGGCTCCACGGCTTCACTCACTGCAGCATTCGGATCTTTCTTTTCCAATCGGTGACGAACGATGAATCGTTTCACCAATGACTCCTCGATTGGTGTGGCATAATCCTGATACGTAATGCCATAATATCCAGCTCTTGGGTCGTAAGTTCTTTTTTGATAGCCATCATCTGGAAGTCTCACGAAGGAGTGATGCATTCTGACGGTCACCGCTTCCGCACTTGGAGTCACAGATCGCAGGTAATATCCAGAAGGTGTTCCCTTGAAAGTGATGGTCGCTTCAAATTCCGAATTGTCTTTAAAATTCTTAGTTCGCTCCAGATAAACCGCAGATCGGGATGCGTCCAGTGAGTAACTTCCTTGATTGGAACGTTTAATGCTGCGTGCAACACCGTGTGCATCGGAGAGCAACAAATCAGTGATGTCAATCAGGATTTTGCCTTTTTCTTCTTTCTCTACTTTGAATCCAGCCACGATGCTTTTCGCGAATGCTTCTTCTACCGAAAGCACTTCGTTTTGATTGTCACTAAGCGCTCTATAGTCTTGATTGGGCTGAACCAGGAAAATTTTTGGACCACTTCGCTCAAATTTCACGACACGTGTATCACCGAGCTGGCCTCTATCCAAACCAATGTCGTTGGAACCCACACCAGCAGCGAGTGAATTCACATAAAGAAACTCTTCTCCGAGATTATCGATTTCCAGGTAGATTTTCCCGGTTTTCTCATCCCAGTAAAAATCGAAGAAGCCTTCATACTTCTTGTATTTGGCAACTGTGCTCGAGTAGGAAGTGCTTGTGGAAGAGGAGGTAGGTGTCGTTTTTGGCGAACAGGCATATGCCAATGCCAGAACCAATGCGAAGTAAAGGTGTTTCATTTGTTATTTGTCATTTCGGATGATCAGTCGAAGACTGAGTACTAAGAAATCTATCTAAACTCAAAGCAGCTTTTAATCTGGAGAGAATAGTTCCAATGATAATTTACTAGTGTTTGACCAGTTTCATTCAAAAGGAATCATCAAATTGCCGGATAAATGACAAGATTTATATTTTCGGATAAATGAACCGGTGAATGGTTTCAGTCACAATCCAGACATCTCCATTCTACGATACCTTCTCCACTACCAAAACGAGCCATGGTGTATTTTTCGATATCGATCAAGAATCCAGTTTCGGCACTATTGGTAGTGCAGCATCCATCACAGTCGGTATCAGAACACATGTCATAAACCACAGCGCCAATTTCATGATCTCCTTGTCGCAAACGGAGGGTTTTGAGTTTGTATTGTTCTGCATCTTTGGAATGAATCGCAATAATGTTGTGCTCCTGAACCCACTCTTCTGTTTGTTGTCCATCTAAAAAGGAAAAGTAACCGGCCCATTCACAGCCATTATACTCAATGCACTCTTCACTTCCAGGATCAGGATAAGAGGTATAGTTGGTTAAATTGGCCCTATTCCATTCCTGAGTATCCAATTCATCATTGTCTGATTGGCAAAAAGTGAGGAAAACCGACGTAAAAGTGATACCACCAAGTATTAGGTATTTTTTCAATGGGAAAAACATGTGAATAAATTTACGGATTGGACAGTTAATCAAACGTGAATTGTTCGGAGATTCGTATTGACATCTAATGATAAAGGAATATAAATGAAGTCAACTCCAGTTGATAAAATCCAGAGACTCTATTTTGTGGCGTTGGTGCCACCTGAACCTATCAAGTCACAAGTCTGGCAAATGAAAGAGGAGGTTTTGGAAAAGTATGGATCCAAAGCAGCATTGAAATCTCCTGCACACGTGACGCTGCACATGCCATTTACTTTTCGCGTAGATCGGGAGAAACGAATCATAGATTGTCTAAAAACGGCCATTGCTGACAAAAAGCCTTTTGAGATCACTCATGATGGGTTTGGCTGCTTCGAACCACGAGTGATTTATGTGAATGTGGATAAGACCGAATCGTTAGAAAACTTAAAAGCCGATGTAGTGAAGCAAATGCGACTGGACCTAAAGCTTCAGAATGCGGATTACAAAAACCTACCTTTTCATCCGCACATGACCATTGCTTTCAGAGACTTGAAAAAACCTGTTTTCCAGGAAGCATGGCCTGCCTATGAAAATCGAGAATACAAAGCCGACTGGGAATGTTGCTCCGTTTGTTTATTGAAGCACAATGGTGATGGATGGGATGTGCTGGAGGAGATTGAGTTTTAGGTTGTAGGGGTTAATGTTTTGGGTTAATTCCGTTATTTTGGAGGACCTGTCTTTTAAATTGTAAACCTATAACCTTCAAAGGGGAAATTTTTCAAAATGGAGCCTCAGTTAATTGACTTAATTAAATCATACTTAGAGCATGTAAATGTTGTTCTCGTCAAACTAAAATCAAAGGTAGGACCACCTTTGGATAGCAAGTCATGGCAAGCTAATATTCCCGAAAACGGGGAATACCCTGATTTAGGTATCACAGAATTTCATCGACACGGGGTTGGTATGTGGGCTTATATTGACGATAAATTCATTGATTTTGATTTTTATGATTCCAACTTTTCAGAGGATAACCCTGACAAATTTTTTACAATTGATCCAGGCTTCTTGATGTATTTTATAGAAAGTTTAGGAATAAACAACAACAATTGGACAGACTACAGTCTGCTAAAGAAAGAGTTAGACAAGCTCGGAGACAAGGGAATACTTAGATGTATTGAATACAAATACTATTTGACGGAAGATTTGGATGCTCTGAGTAAATAGAAGCTCCCTTTCGTACTACTTAATGTTCGTTTTTTCCACCTGGAATTCCTATCCTCACAAATCAGATTTGACTATTACTCTTTGCTTACTGCTTATTGAATTGATTAATTCCGTTATTTTGGAGTAAACTAAGCCTACATATGAAACAACTATTCTTTTTACTCATCCTTCTATTATTGGGTTGTACTTCAAAATCTGATTCTACTGAACAAAAGTTGATTTCAGAGCTGGATAGCGTCAAGTCGGAAGAACTGGTAATAGCCAATCTTGAGCAAGAAGAACCTCAGCCAAAAAAGAAACTCTATCTAAATGGCATTTATGAATACGATTATCCTCATGACACTGAGGATATGAATGAAAACCAATACATCGCTTTTAAAACCGAGGGGGATTCAGTTCAAGGATGGTACTTCGGGACTTCAGACGAATTTGATGAAGCTAGAGAAGGATACTTACCTGGTTTTTTCGTCTCGGAAATTAGAGGTCTTACTACAAAAGGGGACTCATTATTTTTCTCCGTTAGAATTACTTCAAACCAATGTTATCATTTGAGACCACCTATTGGGATGATAGATACAGAAAAGTTAGCTCAGGAGTATGAAGTGTGGTATTACAATGATGGGTTTGAAGAAGTATATTACAAAGGAAAATTGGATGGGTTAAACATCTACATTGACATGTTTGGAGAGACAAGAACCTATCGAAAAACAAAGAATTATTTCCATCCGGGCATAGACAATTATGATTCAACAAAGTGCAATTTTGAATCGCTTCATTCACTTAATCAGAATCTGGACAGCCTTTCAAGTGATATAGTTTTAGATTTCTTATCGACCTTTAGTGTAATCTGCGAAGCTAACGTAGAGTTTGGAGAGTGGAGTAATGAACTACTTTTTAAGGTTTTGAACAAAAGTCCAGAGTTGACGCTGAGAGTGCTTTCAGAGAATCTAAATGAACTTGATACTACAAGTATTTACCGAGAGTTGGAATCACCATTACACGATTTGATTCCTGTGGACAGCATAAGGTCTAAAATAGAAACACTTAAGATCAATGAGCACGTCAAGACTTCTGTACTGCAAAGACTTGATGGTCTTAACTAAACTTTTGCTATTTGCCTATTACTCTTTGCTTACTGAGTATTTAGTCAAGAGGCAGCCCCACAAACCAATAGCAGAACTTTTGTCAGGATTTGACCAGAGTCCTTTCCTCCCAAATCTGTAGAGTTTTTAATTCTGTAATTTCGCGTGTATTAATTCCCATTATTTGTTTTATACGCTTAGGGGAATGTTGAAATAGAATACAAGCAAATCATTTGTAAAACAATATGAACCCACATCGAAGAACAAGAATTAAAATTTGCTGTATGTCTTCAATGGAGGAGGTACAGATAGCCATAAATGCTGGTGCAGATGCAGTTGGTTTTGTATGTGCAACCCCAACTTCCATTCGCACAATCGACAAACAGAAAGTTGCTCAAATTACGCGAGTTGTTCCGCCACCAATTGATACGTTCGTATTAACATCAGAAACCGAAGCATTGAAAATCGCGGAAAATGTTAAACTAACGGGTGCTTCTACAGTGCAAATCCTTTCACATATTAGTTTGGAGGATTCTAAGTTATTGTCGCAACTTTTACCAAACACCAAGAGAGTGCAGGTTGTCCATGTTGAATCTGAAGAGTCTTTTGACCTGATTGAAAAATATTCAGCATACGTTCATTCCTTCCTTCTCGACTCTGGTAAACCAAATCTAAAAACGCCTGAATTCGGAGGAACTGGTCGAACACATGATTGGACAATTAGTGCTGAATTTGTCAGAAGAAGCCCTATTCCCGTTTTTCTCGCCGGTGGGCTTAATAGTGAAAATGTTCTAAAGGCTATAAAATTAGTTCGACCTTATGGTGTTGACTTATGTTCAGGAGCACGAACTAATAACAGATTGGATATTCAAAAACTTGAAGCCTTCATTAATCAAGTTCAAAAAGCAGATGCAGATTTATTGAATGAAGCATTTATATTAGATTAATTTAAAAGAGAAGAAGTGGTTTCTGGCTAGTTTCTTAAGTAATTCTCCACCCAGATTCCTATCCTCACGAATCCGGTTTTCCTTTTTGCCGTTTGCTTACCGCGTATTGTATTGATTTATTCCGTTATTTTGGGAGCATAAGTGCTAAATAAGCAAGAATTGGAAATAACTAAGCAATTTCACTCCATGTACAGGTGTTAAGAGTAATATGCGCCGATTGATTATACTAATAACAGCTATCCTTATTCTGTCCAGTAGTTCACCAAAAGGAGAAGTTCTGGATAACAGTCAAAAACTATATGCAACAGCCAAGGTTTGGGGTTTTTTGAAATACTACCATCCGAATGTAGCCAAGGGCAAATTTGACTGGGATAACCAACTTTTAGAAATTCTATCCTCCGTTGAAAAAGTATCTACAAAAGAGGAATTATCTGAAATCTATTTAAGATGGATCGAATCGTTGGGGAAAGTGAAACCGTGCAAGTCTTGCAATACAGAAGACACGGCTGATTTATTTAACAAGAACTTTGACTTATCCTGGATAGATAACGAACAACTTTTTTCCAATCAATTAAGTGCAAGTCTAAGATACATTGAGCAAAACAGGTTCTATGGAAAGCATCATTATGTGGATTTAAAAGGAAAGCCTTCCACGTTACATCTCACGAATGAAAAGGAATACCGAAATTTTGATTGGACAAACCAATCGCTCCGACTGCTATCCTTATTTAGATATTGGAATGTTATAGAATATTTCTATCCGCATAAATATCAAATAGACACGGATTGGGATAGTGTATTCTTTCAAATGGTGCCAAAGTTTAAGTCTACAAGTTCAGAAACGGACTATCATCTGGCCATGTTGGAGTTGGTTGTAATGCTCGACGATAGTCATGGATATTTTTCTACGGATCTGATAAATCAATTTTTTGGTACTAAACAGATCCCAGCAGCCTTCTCAATTATTGAGGACCAATTGATCATAACTCGTTTGTATGATGATTCACTTGCTAACCTAAATGATATTAGGGTAGGTGATATCATTACCTGAGTAGACAATATGCCCGTTGAACAAATTTTAAGTCAAAATAGCAAATACATATATGGCGCTAATATCGGTGCGAAAAGGAAATATTCATTTAATAAAATTTTGCATGGTTCTTCTGATAGAGTGGATGTTGAAATGGTAAGAGATGGACAAAAGGAATTAAGAACACTATCCAGATATTCTTTTGAGCAATTCAAACCAACAGGTCATCCTACCAAACAATGGAAAATATTGGATAACAATGTCGGCTATATCAACCTTGGAAGAATCGATGCAAAAGAGTTGAGTCAAGCGCTTG
>CAXEKM010000857.1:0-4507 GCA_963996645.1 uncultured Marinoscillum sp. | reverse complement strand
CCTAGTCCGGCAGTTTTAAACTCCGTTTGGCTTCCCAATAGATTGGCTATAATCGCTATTAAAAACACCACTGCAAATCCTTTGATAAAAGTACGGAATTGACCTCCAAGCTTCTTTATTCCGAAGGAAAGTAGGACCGTCAAAAACAAGAATAGCAGCATGAGCCCAAACCATTTCAAATGAAATGCATCTAGCGGATTATACTGCCATTTACCAAGTTTTACAGACATGGCTTTGAGGGGGTCGATCAATTCCAGAATGTATACATCCATTAATGGAAGGATCAAAAATGGAATAGAACCAATTAATAAGATGATAAATCCAGATAGGATAGCCAGTTTGTCTTCTGTCCAGCGCATTGATGTAAGTTTCCCGAAAAGATAAGGATAAATTGAACCATCAGATAATGAAAAAAGGCATCAATTGCTTGATGCCTTAGAACAGGAGTTACCAACCATAACTCCCGTCAACCCCAGATATGAGCCTTTATTTCTTGATAATTCTTTGAGAATGAGTGCGGTTTCCTAATCGAACCAAAGTGATGTAAACTCCTGAAGTCAAGTCAGGACTTACCTGAATTAGAACCTCCTTGGACAGCAAGTCTTTATGGAAGATCTCTTGCTGAACCACCTGTCCAAATAAGTTGATAATTTGAACCATAACCTGACCGGTTTCCGAATCAGAAATGGATAGAGTCAATTCATTTTCCATTTCTGTTGGATAAAGTACCACAGATAGACCATCAGCATCCACACCTAGAGCGTTGCTCTCCACTTCTATCTCAAAAGTGATAGACACAGTCTCCTTAGTGTCCGACAAAGAAACTTCTACGGTATGAAGTCCAACATCTTGCAACTCAGGAGTCCATAGGAATGCTCCAGATAATTCACTGATTTCCATTCCCATATCCAGAGAATTTTGATCAAGTGAGTAGTGCAATTGATCATGAATATCCTCGTCAGAGCCAATGACATTGAATGAAACCATCTCTCCAACAGCTACTATCAGTGGATTAATTGTCTCAAGCTCAGGAGCAATATTGGAAGCAGGATCATCAACAAAAAATTGAATAATTAAACTTTCAGCAGCTTCAAAATTCTTATTTCCGGCTTGTGAGATAGTGATCTCAACTAGTCCTTCTACTCCGCTGAGCGTAATTAACCCATCTTGAAGTGTCGCCGGACCTGATATCTGATAACTTAATGGTAAGCCTGAAGAAACACTCGCTATGATTTCAAACGGTTCATCGGATATAAGTTTATTTCCAATAGAATCAGCAGTTATAAGCTGAGAAGCCTTTGTGATGATCAGTGTACCCATTTGATATGTGAAGGCGTAATTAGCCGCGGTTCCTTCACTTAAATGAATTTCATATTCACCAACCTGTGTGATGGTATCTGATAGTAATTCTCCGAAAGGCTGATCCTCTAAATCTTCAGCAGATTCTGAATAAACAAATCCTTCATAGTTAAGTGTCAATTCCGGTATCTCATCACCATAAGTTATTTGCTGATCATCAGCTGTCACTATCAAGTCTGCCTTTTCGATGTTGAACGACCTGGAAACAGAAGTTGCAGGATCAAACTCATCGTCTCCAGACTGACTCGCTGTAATGGTCACTTCACCAACGCCATGAATTGTGGCAATGCCATCACTGACTGACAGAATGGATTCATCAGAGCTCTCTATAACTACCGCCAAACCAGAACTAGCACTAGCATTTAACTCAAATGCTTCATCTCCATAAACTTTATTGGCAACTGACGGAAACAAAATAACCTGCTGAGCTTCGCTAAGCACATAAAACACTCCAGGGACATATTCAAAATCATAATTGGCAGCTGATGCACCTTCAAGAGTGATTACATATTCTCCAGGTTCTGATTTAATAGTCACTTCAGTTGAAATGGTTGGTAATTCGGTTAAAACCTCTTCACTTTCTCCATTCACGAATCCTGAAATTTCGTAACTCAACTCTGGATTTTCTTCTCCTGCATATTTCCATACATCATTTGCCGACACTTCCAGAACTGCTTGAACCACCCTCAATTCTTGATCAACTAACTCAAAGGAATAATGAGGATCATTAATTTCTGATAATGCAATAGGATATACTCCCACCGAACTCAACTCGTCCGCAGTGGTTTCTACAGTAGGTATTTCAACAAGATCCACCTCAGACTCATCAAAAACAAAACCTGAAAAGCTCAGTTCAAATTCTGGATTTGCTTCACCATACGCTTTCGAAGTATTTGAAAGGGAGGCTAGCAAATTCGCCTTGGTTATCGTGTGAATCACATCCTCTCCCAATGAAAAAGCGTAGTTATTATCTTCACCTGCTTCTGTGAAAATGACTTCATAAGTCCCTGGATCAACGGCATTCTCCACACCAAGCACTGGCTCTTCATCCAGATTCCCGGCATTGTCACTTCCTACAAATCCAGAATATGTGAAGTCAATATCAATGTCCTCTCCGTAAGAACTTTGACTATCAATAACTTCTAAGTTCAATGTTGCCTTGACGATTTCCAGACTTCCGTCCGTCGATTCAATCTCATAATTAGTTTGAGTCAATCCTGAAAAAGTCAAATCAAATGTCCCTACTGACGAGAACTGACTTGCTGTAGTAGACACTCCAAAGTCATCACTGAGATCGGTTGCATCATCTTCATTGACAAAGCCATCAAACTCAATTTCGAAATCAGGATTTGACTCACCATAAACCTTGGTATAATCACCAACACTCACACTTAATGGCGCTTTAGTAATCGTCAGGTCCACATCTGCTAATATAGTATAGCTGTAATTGTTGTCACTACCGCCCGAAACTACTAAGGCATAAGTACCTACATCGCTACTCGAAGTGGCTTCTGATGAAACCGAAGGCAACTCATCCAGATCAGACTCATTGTCTCCATTCACAAACCCATCATAAGAAAAAGAAAATCCAGGATTCGCAGAACCATACACCTTGGTGTAATCATCCATTACCAATGACAATGGAGCTTTCGTGATCTCGAAGCTATAGGTATCCAAAGTCCACTCATAATTATTATCCGACCCAGAAGTAACTGACACTGGGTATGCCCCTGCATTACTTGCTAAAGTGGTACTGATCGAAGCGGTTGGCAAAACATCTAGCACCTCACTAGATTCTCCGTTTACAAATCCGGTAAAACCGAACGCTAGCTCAGGATTATCTTCTCCATACACTTTGGTCAAAGTACTTAATGTTGGAGTCAACACTGCTTTAGTAATTGTTAATTGGCCTGGAGAAGTTTCAAAGTCATATCTACTGTCTTCTCCTCCTGATAAAATAATATCATATACTCCAACACCACTACTTGGAGTAGCATCCGGCATAGCCACAGGCCTTGATTCCAACCCTTCCGCATTATCTCCATTCACAAACCCACTATAGTCCAGTGTGAACGATGGATTAACTCCACCATAGGGTCTTTCGTAATTACCAATGGTTACTTCTAATGTTCTTTTCTCAATAGTTAAGAATCCAGGCAATCTGACAATTTCATAATTAGCGTTTTCTAGTTCTTGGATATTAATCTCATAAGAACCAGCTGCACTATACTGTGTAGCTTCTGTCGTGACAGCTGGCGTTTCAGCTAGAGTGCTCTCGTCATCTGTACCTATAAAACCCTGGTAGTCGAATGAAAACGCTGGATTTAGATCCCCATAAGTCTTAACAGCATCTGACACAGCAATACTTAATGTAGCTTTGTCAACAGAAAAGGGCACGTCTACACTTGCGGACTCATACGCTGAGTTACCTGCCTGAGTAAGTGTCAGAGTTACATCTCCAGCTCCATTGATCGAAGCAGTAGTACCTGATATGCTCAAGACATCCGGATTATCACTTGAAATTGCTACAGTTAATCCTGAATTGGAGCTGGCAGTTATATCAAAATCGGCATTTCCATATCTCTTAGTACCCGTGGGGTCTAAGACCAAAATCTGTTGAGCCTTTGTAGTAGTGAATGATCGACTAGTAACCACTGTTTGAGCGGTACCTCCTACATCCTGGCCAACCAAATAAATATTGTAATTGGTTACGGGTCTTAAGGAGCTAATCAATTCTTCAACAGCGGTGTTCGCTATAGTAACTGGAATCTCCCCCGACACCTCCGCTGTGCCATTGCTACCATCCAATCCTTCTAGAACCTGGCTAACACTAGGAGCTCCTATCCCAGACTCCTGGATGACATACACTACCTTGCCAGCTTCATCCAATGAAACTGTCGAAATTACCGAGTTACCAGTAACTCCAGATATTTGTGGATACCCGCTGATAAATGATGGTGGATCACTCTCAGATACAAAATTCCACCCAGAATTATTCCCTCCATCGGTACTATTAACCGCAGTGAAAGTAGCTCCACCAGCAGCATAACAATCACGTAAATAAACTTGCCCAAGAGACACTTCTCCTTCCGTTTTATTAAAGAAAAACGGTAATCCTGAATTATAGGATTTGAAGGAAGTTGTCGAT
>CAXEKM010000856.1:0-5751 GCA_963996645.1 uncultured Marinoscillum sp. | reverse complement strand
TCTACACATCATGGTGACTGACAGCAAAGGTCAGGTTACAGATGTTACTTCTGGATTTGAAATCAGTAAGTTGCCATTTGCAGCAAACAATGATGAGATGTACATCGCAGGTGGTTTCAATGGCTGGAGCTGGGATTCACTTGAGCTAGTTTCTGATTACACATGGGAAGTAAAGAACATCGAAATGGATGGTGGCGAATGGAAATTCAAAAACACCAAAGACTGGTCAGATGCCGACTGGGGAGATTCTGATTGTAATGGTGTAATGGAGGTAACTACTGGTGGTGGTGCAAATACTAATTGTGGTTATTCAGGTTTAGTAAACGTTCGATTCAATGATCAAACATTGCAGTATACTGTAGAGCCAGCTGTGACCATCGAGACAAATGTTAGCTCATTGTTCCTTTTAGGTTCTTTCAATGACTTCCAGGGTACTGCCTATGAATTCACGTCAAGTGAAGATCATGTATGGGTGCTTGATGAAATAGAGTTGAAAGCTGGTTATTCTTTCAGATTCTCAGAAGGAGCATTCGGTGGTACAAGCTTCGGTGATAACGAGCCAGACAGTGTAGCTGATATGTCTGCACCAAACATTGTGCTTGGAAATGACTTCCCAGATGCGATCTACTCGATCACATTCAACGATGAGACTTTAGAGTATTCCTTCACATTTGTAAGAAACTTATTCCCAACTGAGTTATTCCTTGTTGGTGGTTCTACAGTGGCAGGATGGGATCCGGCATCTTCCGTTCAGTTTGTAAGTACAGGTGAAGGATACTTTGAGATGTACACTTACCTGACAGTGGACGGTGATGGTTTCAAATTCCTTCAGGAGAGAGATTGGGCTGGTGACTGGGGAGCAGATGGATCTAACGAAGGTTCATTGCTTCAGGAAGGTGAAAACAACTTCACAGTGGCTGAAGATGGTTTCTATCGAATCAATGCCAATTTCATTGACGGCACATATTCTGTAACCGCTTCTAGCTGGGGTCTTATTGGAGACGCCACACCAGGTGGATGGGATTCTGATACAGATATGACATTGTTGTCAGCTGAGAAAGGTAACTATACATGGACACTGGATGTAACCTTGACGGATGGTCAGGTGAAATTCAGAGAAAATGATGGTTGGGATGTTAATTTCGGTGATAGTGGAGCTGATGGTTCCCTGGAGTATGGTGGAGACAATATTGTGGTTTCTGCAGGTACATACACTGTTACCTTAACACTTGACCCTGTAAATGGATATTCTTACTCTATACAATAAGAGTATTACTTCTTCATACAATTACATCAGGAAAGGGGTCAGATTTTTCTGACCCCTTCCTTATCTTTCTTACCTAAGACAACCAATGAAATGATGCAAAAGATGAATAAGTATTTGATGCTCTTCTGTTTTTATATTCTGGCTAATTACTCCTATGGTCAGATTGTAAAAATCAACCCTACCGATGCTACTGGTGATGACGAATTAACCATCACGTTTGATGCTTCAGAAGGAACCGCCGGACTAGTAGGTGCTGGCTCGGTTTACATGCATTCTGGTGTGGTAACTATTCCTGATGGTGCAGATTGGGAATATGTTGTAGGAAATTGGGGACTAGATGATGGCTTAGGGAAGATGTCCAAAGTAGATGGAGAAACAGATCTTTGGGAAATCACATTGACTCCAAGGGACTATTATTCTGTGCCAGAGGGTACCAATATCTTCAGGTTGTCCATGGTATTTAGAAGTGCGGATGGCTCAAGTGAAGGAAAAGGAACGCCTGGTGATTTTGATGGCGGATCTGTCGGTTCCAATGGCGATATTTATATTAATCTGGCAGTAGATGCCTATGTAAACATTACTTCTCCTGCACAGGATGAAGTGTATCTCACCGCAAATAGTCCTCTGACTATTTCAGCAGAAGCCTCAGCGGAGGTTTCGTCTATGGAAATGGCGATTGATGGCAGTACAGTTACATCTGTCAATTCCGGAAGCACGATTAGCTTTGATTATATTCCTTCAACAACTGGAAGTATTTCCATTTCAGTTAAAGCAACCATAGCAGGTACTAGTGTAGAATCCTCCAAAGAGGTTTATGTGTCAGTAAGACCAAATACGATTGAGGAACCACTGCCTGCGGGTATTAAAAAAGGAATTAATTATTCTGATGACCAAACTAAGGTGACTCTTGCTTTAGAGGCACCTAATAAAGAATTTGTATATGTAGTTGGTGACTTTACCAATTGGGAAACTCAAGACCAATACTTAATGAAGCAAACGCCAGAAGGAGATATGTTCTGGCTGGAAATCAACAACTTGACCCCAAAGCAAGATTATGTTTTCCAATATTGGGTAGAAGGTACCACACGCATTGGAGATCCTTATGCAGACCAAGTGGCTGATCCATGGAATGACTCATACATTTCTAATGAAGTGTTTCCAAATCTGCCAGCCTATGATAAAACAGAATATGAAATAGCAACTGTTTTCAAAACCGGCCAAACAGCTTTTGAATGGGCTGCAACAGAAGATACCTGGTCTCCTCCGTTGAAAGATGACCTGGTGATTTATGAATTATTGGTGCGAGATTTCGTTGGATCGCACAGTTTTCAGGATGTTATAGACTCATTGAGTTATTTGAAGCGTCTTGGAGTTAATGCCATTGAATTGATGCCAGTAATGGAGTTCGAGGGCAATTCCAGCTGGGGTTATAATGTAAGCTATTTCTTTGCTCCGGATAAATACTACGGTACCAAGAACGACTTCAAAGAGTTTGTTCAGGCAGCACATGAGCAGGGCTTTGCAGTGATTATGGACATGGTATTGAACCATGCTTTTGGACAAAATGCCTTGGTTAAAATGTATTGGGATGAAAATGCCGGTACAGTAAGTGCAGAAAGCCCTTGGTTCAATCAGGTAGCAACCCATCCATTCAATGTAGGGTTCGATTTCAATCATGAAAGTGAATACACCAAAGCCTTCGTTGATTCAGTAAATACCTATTGGCTGCAAGAGTATCATATAGATGGATATCGATTTGACCTATCCAAAGGTTTTACGCAAGTGAATACTGGCGATGATGTTGGAGCATGGGGACAATATGATGCAAGCAGAATCGCGATATTGGAGCGTATGGCGAATGTGATTTGGCAAAATGATCAAGACGCTTATGTTATTTTGGAACACTTTGGAGAGACACAGGAAGAAGATGAATTGGCTTCTTCCGGAATGCTACTTTGGAGAAATTTGAATCATGCCTATGCAACTGCTTTAGATGGTGAGGGGGGCAATCTATCTGGTGGTCAAAACCGAAAGAGAGTTACTTATATGGAAAGTCATGATGAAGAGCGTTTGGCATTTGTCATGGGTTCTGAAGGAATCTCCTCTGGCAATTACAATATAGCTGATCAAGACGTTTATTTAGAGCGAGCTAAAATGGCTGCGGCTTTCAACTTGCTACAGTCCGGGCCTAAAATGATTTGGCAGTTCGGTGAGCTCGGCTATGACATTCCGATTAACCAAAACGGTCGAACTGGTGAAAAACCACTTGTTTGGGGATCTGGTAGTTTAGCATATTACGATGATGAATTAAGGCAATATGTATATGACGCATATGCAGCGATATTAGATCTTCGAAATCAATATCCTGAAGTTATTCGTGCAGGTTCTTATACTTCATCACTCAGTGAAACGGTAAAGTCGCTTTCCATCACACACCCTACACTTGATATCTACATTGTTGGAAACTTCGGTGTAGATGAAGTAACAACGAGTATTACCTTACCAGAAACCGGAGACTGGTTTGATTATTTCTCCGGAGAGCAAACTGATTTTTCGGTAGCTTCTTTTGATTTCGATCTTGCTCCTGGGGAATTCCACATTTTTACCAGTGAGCGGGTCTCTGAAGGATTTGAGAATGTTGTGGAGATCTATCAAAATCCAGTTACAGTAGATCCACCTGTGTTTACAGCCAATACAGAGATTACAATCACATTTGATGCGACCAAAGCAAGCAATGCCGGAACTGGTGGACTGGTAGGAGCTTCAAAAGTTTACTTGCACGCGGGAGTTGTAATGGACGATCCAAGTAGTACGACACTTACGAACGTTGTTGGTACACTTACAGATGATGGGTTGGGTCAGATGACTCAAGTAGATGGTCAATCAAACAAATGGGAAATTACTTTGACTCCTCGAGATTACTTTGGATTGGCCGATGGTGATGATGCCTTTAGACTGGGTATGTATTTCCGCGATGCGGATAACACGAATCAAGCCAAAGGTTTTAGAGGACGTGACGTATACGTTGATATTCTTCAGGAAGGAAATATTGTATCTGTTGAGCCTACAGAGTTCTCGGTAGATGATGAAGTTACCATTACTTTCAATGCGGCACTTGGAAGCAGAGGTTTGGTAGATGCAGCAAAAGTTTACATGCACTCAGGTGTGGTGACATCTGATATAGAAACACCAACAGGAGATGACTGGTCAAATATCGTTGGCAACTGGGCAACGGATGATGGTGTTGGTGAAATGACTAAAGTATCTGGTACCGACCTATGGCAAATCACTCTAACACCGAGATCTTATTATAGCTTATCAGGCAGTGATGCTTACTGGTTGACCATGGTCTTCAGAGATGCTTCTGGAGCTAGTAAAGGTACGGGTCCGGCAAGTGATTTTGATGGTGGATTCATTGCGAGCAATGGCGATATTTTCGTACAGATACCTCTTAGACCGTCTACAGTTCTGGAGGCTCCTGTAATGGATGAAGTATTACTTTATCCAAACCCAAGTCAAGGGTTGATTCAAATCAAAGGGGTGAAAGAGAATCAGTTAATTAGAGTTTATGATCAGTCTGGAAAAGAGGTAATAAAAAAATATACTGATGTAAGTGGTCAATTGGATTGTTCTAATCTGCCAAATGGATTGTATCTGCTTAGAATAGAAGGCCAGCAAGTAATGACTAAAAAGTTGATTATTAATAAATGAGATTAGTGTTTAGAGGAGTGAGAGTAGTTGCGGCGATTGGATTGCTATTGGCATTTGTTAATGGATTTTCACAATCCATTTCCAGAGTGGAGCCACCCAACTGGTGGGTAGGAATGAATAATCCCAATGTACAGGTGATGCTCTATGGTGAAGACCTGAAAGGAGCTACAGTAAGTATTGATTCGAAAGATATCGAGTTAGTCAAAGTGAATGAAGCAGAGAGTCCAAACTACTTGTTCTTGGATTTGAAAATTGCCGAAGGAGCTACAGGGCAGACTTTTGAAATCAAGATCAAAACCAAAAGTGGTAAGACGAAGGTTGCTTACGAATTGAAAGATCGTGCTCCTCATGAATTCAAAACTGTGGATGCAGGTGATGTGGTGTATCTACTTACTCCGGATCGATTTGTCAATGGAGATCCATCAAATGATACCGTGGACGGGATGAAAGAAGCCGCTGACCGATCCAACAGAGGAGGAAGACATGGTGGTGATTTGACGGGAGTGATCTCTAAGCTGGATTATTTGGAAGACATGGGAATCACGGCACTCTGGTTGAACCCAGTAGTAGAAAATGATATGCCTAGCTACTCCTATCATGGGTATGCCATTACTGATTATTACAAAGTTGATCCACGATATGGTTCCAATGAGCAATACGTTGAGTTGGCCGAGAAACTCCACGCTAAAGGAATGAAGTTGGTGATTGATTTGGTCTTCAATCACTGCGGATTGTCACACTGGTGGATGGAAGACATGCCCTATTCAGATTGG
>CAXEKM010000855.1:0-5171 GCA_963996645.1 uncultured Marinoscillum sp. | reverse complement strand
CAGCCTGATGAAATTTACAATCTAGCAGCCATGTCGCATGTGCGGGTGAGTTTTGACACTCCAGAATATGTGGCCAATGTGGATGCGCTTGGTACACTTAGAATTTTGGAAGCTGTTCGTTTACTCGGTCTGACTGAGAAAACGAAAGTTTACCAGGCATCAACTTCAGAGCTTTATGGATTGGTACAAGAAGTTCCTCAGAGTGAAAAAACACCTTTCTACCCACGTTCACCATATGCGGTTGCGAAAATGTATGGGTATTGGATCACAGTTAATTACCGTGAAGCCTACAACATGTATGCCTGTAATGGTATCCTATTTAATCACGAATCACCACTACGTGGAGAAACTTTCGTAACCAGAAAAATCACCAGAGCAGTAGCCAAAATGGCATTAGGTCTTCAGGATTGTGTCTACATGGGTAATCTGGACTCTAAAAGAGACTGGGGACATGCCAAGGATTATGTAAGAGGCATGTATTTAATTCTTCAGCAGGACAAACCAGAAGATTACGTATTGGCGACAGGTGTAACCACCACTATCCGTGACTTCATGATTGCAGCATTTAAGGAAGTTGGCGTAGAAATCGGCTTCAAAGGTGAAGGAGTAGATGAAGTAGGCTATGTGGTCAAAGCCAATGATAGCAAATATGACCTTAAAGAAGGCCAGGAAGTGGTGAAGATCGATCCGAAATACTTCCGTCCTACTGAAGTGGATCTATTGATCGGTGATCCAACTAAGGCTAATGAAAAACTGGGATGGAAACCGGAATACGATTTACCCATGTTGATCAAGGAAATGATGGAGTCTGATTTGAAATTATTCGAAAGAGACAAATACCTCATGGAAGGTGGTCACGACATCTTAAATCAAGCTGAATAATTCTGAATACACGCTATTGTGAACAAAGAAGATAAAATATACATCGCTGGCCACAGAGGCATGGTTGGAAGTGCCCTTGTTCGTCTATTAGAGCAACAAGGATATTCCAACATTATTACCAGAACCTCCAAAGAGCTTGATTTACGTAATCAGGCTCAAGTGGCGTCTTTTTTTGCTGCCGAAAAACCAGATTATGTATTTCTGGCTGCTGCCAAAGTTGGTGGTATTCATGCGAATAACACGTATCGTGCAGAGTTTCTTTACGATAATTTGATGATAGAGTCCAACATCATTCATCAGGCTTATGTAAATGAATGTAAAAAACTACTCTTCCTGGGAAGCTCATGCATCTACCCTAAGATGGCTACACAACCAATTCATGAGGACAGTCTACTGACAGGTCCATTAGAATACACCAACGAACCGTATGCCATAGCTAAAATTGCGGGTATCAAATTGTGTGAAACATACAGAGACCAATATGGCGTGGATTTCATTAGTGCGATGCCTACAAATCTCTATGGACCTAATGACAATTACGACCTGAACAACTCCCACGTTCTTCCTGCACTATTAAGAAAATTCCATACAGCCAAAGCAAATAATAGCTCTACAGTAGAAGTGTGGGGATCTGGAAGTCCTTTGAGAGAGTTCTTACATGTAGATGATCTGGCGGAAGCTTGTTTTTTCTTAATGGAAAACTATAGCGATGGTCAGACAATGAACGTAGGTTATGGAGAAGACATTACCATCAAGGACCTGGCGTTGACGATCAAGGATATTGTCGGTTTTGAAGGTGAGTTAGTCTTTGATAGTAGCAAGCCAGACGGCACTCCTCGTAAACTCATGAGTAGTGAAAGAATCCATTCACTCGGCTGGAAGCCCAAAATAGATTTAAAAGCTGGCATCAGTTCAGTTTACGAGGCAGTTGATAAGTCTGACTGGAAATAACAGTGTTGGGAATAGAGCTATCCATATTAGTCATTGGTTTATTCCTGGTTGTGTATGTCTATCTATACATCGCACGGAAAAAGCAAATTCTTGATTTACCGAATCAGAGAAGTTCACATCAGCATATTACGATACGTGGAGGTGGCATAGTAGTCCCAGTTGCCGTTTTGGTTTTTTGGGCTGTGTATCAGCAATATCATTCTTTTGTAGCTGGGCTTTTTGTGATAAGCGCCATCAGCTTTATTGATGACATAAAGCCCCTTTCTAGCAAAGTCAGAATCCTATTTCACTTCTTAGCTGTTTGCGGCTTGTTCTATGAACTGAACCAGGGACAGTTCACATGGATTATACTTCCAGTTGCCCTTATTCTGGTTATTGGATGGATCAATGCCGTGAATTTTATGGACGGAATCAACGGCATTACAGTGGCTTATTTTCTAACGATTGTTGGATCATTGTATTACGTCAATGATCAAATCTTTTCATTTGCTGAAGCCAGCCTTTTTCTCTATATCCTGATTGCTTTAGTCGTCTTTGCGTTTTTCAATTTTAGAAAAAAAGCCTTGTGTTTCGCTGGGGATATAGGATCTGTCTCGATCGCCTTTGTAGTGGCGTTTCTATTGATGTCTTTGATACTTGAAAGCGGCAAGGTCATCTTTGCAGGTTTCGTTTTAATTTATGCGATCGATGCTGTTGGAACAATCATTGAACGGTTAATCAAAAGACAGAACATATTTGAACCCCATCGTTTACACTTTTATCAACGTCTGGCCAATGATAAAAAGATACCACATTTATTGATCAGTTCAGGTTACGCGATCACACAGTTGACAATTAATATCGTCCTAATTCAATTTATTGATTCGAGCTATTCAACAATTATCCTTCTGGGATTGTTAACCTTATTATCCATTGCATATGTGATGATAAAACAACGATTATTCAAGGTACTTTGATTTAAAGATTACCAATACATTAAGAGATTTTTAAAAAAACAGTATAATCTCAATAATTTTGATCACTTTTGTATGAATTAAGATGTAAAATCCCTAATTTCATACTTAATATCAGAGCGAACACACTCTATAACTCATCGAACAGCGCCGTTTATGTATAAGATGTTTAACTACTATTCGGATAAGTATCTTGCGACTTGGATTATAAAATTCCTAGATTTTATTGTAGTATTTATAGGATTTATTATTGCCAGTCTGTTAAGATTCAATTTTGAACTATCCGCTTTAGAATCGTCCAAAGTCCTCGAACAGGCCCTTATTACCTGCCTGGTGTACCTGATCGTTTTCTCTTTTGGGAAGACTTCATCCTTCATCATGCGCCATACCAGCTTTACGGATATTCATAGTATTTTCAAAGCCGTCCTTTTCAGTTTGGCCATCATGATGCTCACTGATATCGTCCTTTATGAACTATTCGACTATACGGGTGTATTGCTCATACCCAAGTCGATACTCATTATCCAGGCATTACTGGTCATGCTTGGCGTTTCTGGTTACCGACTGACGGCAAAATACATTTATGCCTCTTTTCTTAACAGCAGTTCAGCATTGAAAAGCAATATTCTTATTGTGGGAGCTGACGTCTCCAGCTTAATGACAAAAAACACGCTCCTAAGCAGTCTAAAACATTCCATCCGAGTTATCGGCCATGTCGATAACCACCCTAAACTACAAGGTAAGAAATTGGATGGTAGTCCGGTATTCGCTTTGGATCAAGTACTCAATACAAGTTTTCTTAAAAATAAAGGAATAGATGAAGTCATCATCTCCGATGCTACTTTAAAACCTGCTGAAAAAAGAGCAATCATCGATACGTGTTTACAGTTCAAAATAAAGGTCAAAGAAGTTCCTCCGCATGACAAATGGGTCAATGGTGAATTGACAGAGAACCAGATTAAACCTGTGAAAATCGAAGATCTGTTAGGTAGATCAGAGATCAAACTGGATAGTGTGAACATCCAGAATGAATTGACCGGTAAGACCGTACTGGTTACAGGCGGAGCTGGTTCTATAGGAAGTGAAATAGTTCGTCAAGCATTACACTTCAAACCTAAAAAGGTAATTGCTTTGGATCAGGGTGAAACGCCTGCTTATGAACTTGGAAACTCGTTAAAAACACTTCCAGACGAAATAACTAGTAGATGTGAAATAGTCATTGCTGACATCACACATTTCAGAAGAATGCAGCAAATTTTCAGTAAGTACAATCCGGATATCGTGTTTCATGCTGCTGCTTACAAGCATGTTCCACTAATGGAAGGAAATGCGAGTGAAGCGGTGAACACCAATGTGTTTGGTACTAAAAATATTGCTGACCTGTCTCTACGCTACAAAGTAGATAAGTTTGTGATGGTTTCCACCGATAAGGCGATCAACCCAACGAACGTGATGGGTGCTTCTAAGCGTTCTGCGGAAATCTATGTCCAGGCATTGAACAGTGAGCAAACACATACTCACTTCATCGTAACCCGTTTTGGAAATGTATTGGGCTCTAATGGATCTGTTATTCCTTTATTCCAGAAGCAAATTGAAAAAGGCGGTCCAATTACCATTACCCATAAAGACATTACACGTTATTTCACGACTATTTCCGAAGCGTGTAACCTCGTTTTAGAAGCCGGCTCTATTGGTGCCGGTGGTGAAATCTTTGTGTTTGACATGGGCGAATCCGTTAAAATTCTGGATTTAGCTAAAAAAATGATCCAATTGTCTGGCCTCCAGGAAGGTAAAGACATTGACATTGAATTTGTTGGGCTTAGACCTGGTGAAAAGTTGTATGAGGAGCTTTTGGCTGTGGAAGAAAACACCCTCTCCACCCACCATCCTAAAATCATGCGTGCACAAATTCAACCAGTAGTCTCCAGTGAGGTGAAAAAACTGATGGATAAACTGCATGAAAATGTACAACGTGGAGATGATGAAGGAATCGTTAGTGGATTAAAAGAATTGGTTCCTGAATTCATTAGCAAGAACTCTGTATATTCAAGGCTCGATAAGAAGTCGAACCAGGCATATGCATAGGCTATATTCATGAAAAAACTATTCTTTTTAAGTCTCACCTTAGTACTCTTCTATGGCCATACCAATGGCCAATCTTTAACTGGTCTTCAAGGTCTGTTGGTTACACCATCTGCTGAAATGCATCCGAATGGAACCTTTGTTTTAGGGACTTCCTATTTCGATCATCACAATTTTGAGTATGGATTCTACGAGTACAATGGGCTTGCTGGATATGCATCTCTGACCTTTTTACCCTTTGTAGAACTATCATTTCGATATACTGCACAACTCAGAACTATTTCAAGAGAAAACAAAAACTTT
>CAXEKM010000854.1:0-7742 GCA_963996645.1 uncultured Marinoscillum sp. | reverse complement strand
TCCAGCCGGCACCACTCGCATACTCTGCAGCAGCGTTCATGGAGAATCGTGAGTAGATACCTACCACATTGCTACTGTTGTTAGGGTCTCTATCTGTTACTTTCAATAAGTCCCAAAGATCGCCATAGCTGTATTCTGTATGACCATCGATGATGTTGTTGAGTTCAGCTTTGAGTGCATCTCCTGTGAGACCATTCGCTGAGTTGTAATACCCCGAAGGGGCTTGTGCAAAAAGCACACCTTGCCCTAGCAAGGTGAGGATGAGTAAGAGTTTTTTCATAGTGAAGTGTGAGTTTGTACAGTCGCTGACGAAAATAATGGATTGTTGTACGAATGAGAGATACAGTATTGCCCCGTAGGTAAACTCAATTTGGTGTCAGCAAGATTTTCTTTCTGTTAATTATTCGGAGTATACGTTTTGATAAAAGAATTTTTGCTTAATTCGTGAGACTGTGAAACTTTCTGTATCATAGGGAGATAGAACAGTTCACCGCCAATAGTAAAGCCAATCCTGCAAGATCGTATGGATTTAATACGTGAAATGGCCATGGTCATCGAGCAAGACCGACCTAAGTCGTTTAATCTGCTCATACCAAAGGGGTCCAAACTTAAGCGACTTTACACATTGGCAATCCAGGAGGATTTTCAAGGTGATACCCACGCTTCCAGAGTGATCTACAACAGCGATCCTGGAGATAAGCGGTTCATCATGCTTAAGGGAAACTTAATTAATAAGCTTTCTGAACTGACATTAACAGCCAATCACTCCGATATTAATAAAAGGAACTTCATTAAAGTACAGTTTCAGTGCGAACGTAATCTCTCCATTGCTAAAAAACTGTTGTTTGTCAATGTATATCACAATGCAGAACGTATCACTAAGAAAGTATTAAAACGAGCAGAGAAGTTTTATTTGTCTGAAATTGAATTGGAATGCTACTATTTGCTTAGAAAAATTTATTATCTCAAAGGATATCCAAACGAAGTAGAGAAGTACCAAAAGCTAGCGCTTAGTAAACAAGATGAAACGAAGCTAATGGATCAGGCGTATGGTTTGGTCCAAATTTCTCTTGCTCATGTGAAGTTTGTTCGATCACAATCCAATTCGTTACAAGCACTTCTTAAAACGTATGTTTTAGAGATTAAGCGTTTTAGAAAGGAATGTGATTCTCCATTTCTAACGCTTTCATTTTTGCGTGTCAAACTGATTCGTGCGCATCAAGCTAATAATCTGAATAAATGGAATAAAGCACTTGAAAAGCTATGGCAACACTTGATTGACTATCCGTTTTTGGAAACAGAACATCTGATTTTAGAAGTAAATATCGCTGCCGCTAAATATTACATTGCCATTCAGGAATTTCAGCTAGCCAATACGGTTTTAACTGAGCTTTTAGAGTTTACTTCTTATGAGGCTTTTAATCGATTTGAAGTGCAGGCAGAGCTTTTTCAATTGTATCTTCATCAGAAGTATTTTGATAAGGCTGCCAATCTTTTGAATGAAATTCATCAGGAGCCAAGATTCGAAGAATTGGATAAATTGGATAGGGCTGGCTGGATGATTAGGGCATCATACTTAAGTTATCTGCAAGCCGTAAATGGAGAGCGAAAGCTCGTGCCAGGTTTTCATTTAGATGAATTGCAGCGATTCTATCAGGATTGTTCACCCATAAGCAAGGATAAAATTGGCTTTAACTTTCAGTTTATGGTCATACGTACTTTGCAGCTACGAATGAAAGGAGTTTTGGACAGTGCCAATGAGTCCAATAATTTCAAAGTCTACTATCAGCGCTATATTAAAGAAGAAAAGCTCCATCGAACCAAAGGCTTCGCAAGAGCTTTTATAAGAATTCTTCGTTCCAATTTTGATGCTGAAGTAATTGCTCAATCGCTTTCAGAATTCACTCAGGAGAATGGTGAAGATCATGTATGTCTGGAATATTGCGAGATCATAGATTATCGCTGCCTGATCTCTACATTGTAACTTATTCCATATCTATCTCCGCTCGGAATGGAAACTTCATCAAATACCGATGCGCATCATCTACGCTCATTTCGTTTGAGATGATACGGTGTAGAGTTTCTGTGATAGGAACTCTTACCCTATAGGTTCTAGCCAGTTCGTTGATGATGTCAATGGTTTTCACACCTTCAGCCACTTCTTCCATAGAATCAATGATGGCTTTGATATCTTCACCATGTGCTAATCGGTTACCTACAGTAAAGTTTCGGGATAAGCTACTGTAGCTAGTGGCCATAAGATCACCAACACCTGCAAGACTCAGGAATGCTTGCGCATTGCCTCCTAGAGCTTTTCCAATCTGCACCATTTCTACAAGCCCACGACTAATGAACAATGCTTTGGCATTTTCTCCAAGTCCTAAACCCGCAATGGTACCGGCACCTACAGCAATAATGTTTTTAAGGATGCCACAGAGTTCAATTCCAATCAGATCGTTGCTTCCGTAGATTAAGAAACGTTCATTTCTTAACAGCGTCTGCCCAACTCGTATTACCTCATCAAAATGACTGGCAACAACCGTAGCTGCGGGTTTTTTCTCACTGATTTCACGAGCCAGGTTAGGACCAGCTAGACATCCAACTCGTACTACGGAACTTTCTTCCTTGATTACTTCACTCATCGTGCGAACGTGCTCGCGAGTAAGCGGATTTTGATCATCTATTTTGTCTCTATTGACATTCAAATCAAATCCTTTGGTGCCATGAATCAGGATGTGATAGGGCTTTAAGTAGGGGGATAGGTCTTTCATCATTTCCCGGAAATTCGCAGACGGAACTATCGGGAAGATGACATCACAAGACTTGCCTACTTTTTCCAGGTCATCTGTGGCTTCTATATGGTCGTGAATAGGGTAGCCATTGCAAGTGCGTGTTTCATTTATTGACGCAGCTTTTCCTGGAGTTCGCGCATAAAGCAATACATTCTGATTCTTTTCAGCTAGTATATTAGCGACAGCAGTTCCAAAACTGCCTGCACCTATTACTCCAATGTATTTAGATGTGCTTTTCGAGACCATAACCTTCCATTCTGTTGTGATAGTAATACAGCGTATTCATATCCTGGATGATGACCTTGTCTCCCTTTTTCACCAATGGGCGCTGAGCATGATACATGCCAAGGTTTGCTAAACCATGTTCTATGGCAAGGTTTGCTTTCTCCTTCATATGCTCTGCTACTCCCACTTTACCTTTCTTCTCAAGCTTCAAGATGCGCTTTCGTAGTTTTTTCCAGGCTGTTTTAAACTCTTCATAGTCAATCATTGCGTCCTCATCAGGAACTCGCAATAGATTGTAAAGGTCTAATTTAGGGTTTTTGCGCTCCATCATTTTAAATGCTGTATACGCAACTAAATGACTGGCAAATACCCTGTTGTATTTGTGATATTCTTCTACAATTCGTTTCGCCAGGATCCGAACGTACTCTTGTTCTCTTTGATGGTCAACCGTGATTTCACCTTGCGAAATGAAGTAATCTTTCGGATGTATAATAGCACCAGTGCTATCCAAACTATGGCCTTCCATGTCTACATAATTGCCAAGGATGTCCATTCCTTTGCCAATGGTCACAGAGATGTTAGAACCCTTAGTGAAGAATTTGAATAGGAACGAAGCAATCTTGTAGGAGGTAGTGAATTCATCGGCCTCCTTATAGTAACGTTCCTGTCCGGTTCTTTTCAGATGCTCATTGATCAATGCAGGAGCCTCCAAAGTGAAGTTGTAGTTAATTACTACAGGTACAATGAAGATTTTCCTAGCCTTGTTTTCAGCATTTTCTTGCTGATACATGATTCGCTGAGCCTCTATAGTGGTACTTAACAGACCAAGCTTTAATGCTTTCTCAATCTGACCTGATCTGGATCTTGTTCCCCCTGGGAAGAATAAGCTATGACAGCCTCTTCTCAGCGCCATACTGGAGTATGTTTTTAGCGTTTCCAGATACACAGGGTTTTTCTTCCTTCTGTCCACCTTGTAAGCTCCAAGGCTATTCATGAAGTAAGCAAAGATCTTCAGATTGAATAAATTCAGCCCAGCGCCATAAATGAACGCTGGTAATCCAAGGAACTGTATAACCCAGCCAATGAGGATGGAATCAAGATTACTAAAGTGAGTAGGTACCATCACTACAGTGCCTTTTTTAGCAAGTGCTCGGATATGTTCTGGTTCTCCCACAATCTGGATTTTATCATCAAGGTCTAGCTGACGACTGAATAATGACGTAAAGCCTTTGACTCTGGTCGCGTTAAGTAAGCGTGCGAATCCGAAGGTGATGAATGCTCTAGCGAATCGGTAAGAGTTCTTTTTGAAGTTACCTGCGATCTCATCAGCATAGCGATGAATGATTTCTCGTAAGAGTCCTTCTTCTATTTCTTTGGCTTCAGCAGGAGGGAGTGTGGCACTGTCCACCAATCGATCCTGTATGCTTTTCCAAAAAGGCTTTTCGTCTTTTGGATCTACTCTCCACGGGTTGGCTTTCATCCGCAGCTTTTCTCTGTATACAGTCATCTCTAGCTCTTCACGAAGAGATCTGCCACGGGTGATTGTTTTAAGGCTGTCAAATGACTCATTGGTTACCTCACCTATAAACGCCTTTCTATCTTTGGCCAATTGAACAATCGGCCATTGTTGCGTTCTGGGGATAATCTCAGAGTACCTTACTTTCTCTTTTTGTTTTCTCATTCAAATGGGAATGTCTATAACTACTGGTAGTTAATAACAGCCGCAAGTTACTGGATTATCCCAAAACTTCTTTTGGAATGTTTATTACGATTCCAGAAAATGGATGCCTTCACCTATATAAACACTTTTACCGCTAATTGTTACCTTCTCAAATTCGCCGGATTCGTTTTTTGTGGTGTCCAAATAGATTTGGCTAGGTCTCCCCATTTCATATCCTTGCAGACTGGTTGCCGGCATTTTTAAAAGATTGTGTTCCGTTAGATAGGAGGCTAAAGGGCCATTGGCTGATCCTGTCGCTGGATCTTCAGGAATACCAATCTCAGGGGCAAACATTCTGCCTTGCACATCGCCATCTTTTACTCCATCTAGTGTATAAACGTATAGCATTGCATCTCCAAAATCAGACTGGACATCCATCCATTGATCTGTTTTTAATTTGATTTTGGATAAAGTATCGACCGATTTCAAAGGAACCAACAGTGTATTGTTTCCACAGGAAACTTCCTGTATTGGTGCATCGACCAAATCAGAAACGTCCAACCCTAAAATTCCTGAAAGCATTTCACGTTTGTCATCATGTCTTGGGCCAAATGTAGGAAGAGGTTGGTGCATGGTGACTGACTCTGTCTGATTGTCTTTGAATTGAATAAAGACATCCACAGGACCAACTTTTTGGTTAATTGTAATTTTTTTTTAGCTCATTAGGTTCGTGTTCGATGAACCTTGCCAGGTAATATCCGGTTCCTACTGTCGGATGACCTGCTGTGGGTAGTTCTTTGCCAGGAGTGAAAATACGCATGCTGTAGTTTTCTCCGTTTTTAGGAGGGAATAAAAAAACCGTTTCTGATAGATTAAGCTCCCTGGCAATGGATTGAAAGAGATTTTGATCAATATTTTCTGCGTAAGGAAATATCGCGAGTTGATTGCCACCGTATTTTTTTTCTGTAAATACGTCTAGCAAAAAGTAAGGAGCTTTATTCATAGCAGCGTCTGAAAATTAAATTTTCTTAAAACTATTAAAACAGTACAGGTCTGACAAAATGTTGCGAAGCTGTTAAAAGCAATTTGTAATGCCAAATGGTAGTGTTAATATTGCAGACCTTAAGATTATGCCACTTAAATTAAACGATATACAAGCTCCTGTTGATAAGGAGATGTCGGAATTTGAACAGAAGTTTCGCAAAAGCATGCGAAGCAATGTGATGCTTCTTGACAAAATCACTAGTTATATCGTGCGCCGAAAAGGCAAGCAAATGCGTCCACTGTTCGTTTTTCTGAGCGCAGGTGCTGCAGGTGGTATCCAAGAATCTACTTACAGAGGAGCTTCATTAATAGAATTACTGCATACGGCTACATTGGTTCATGACGATGTAGTGGATGATTCCCACTACCGTAGAGGGTTCTTTTCTGTAAATGCACTTTGGAAAAATAAGATAGCTGTACTAGTTGGTGATTTTCTTCTTTCTCGTGGATTATTGCTTTCATTGGATAACGACGATTTTGACTTACTTAAGATTGTGTCCAATGCAGTGAAAGAAATGAGTGAAGGGGAGCTTCTTCAAATGGAGAAAGCCAGAAAGCTTGACATCACAGAAGAGGTGTATTATGAAGTAATCAGACAAAAGACAGCTAGTTTGATTACTGCATGTTGTCGGGTAGGAGCTAGTTCTGCAGGAGCGACTCCAGAGGTGGTAGATCTGATGACCGAATTTGGTGAGAATGTAGGGATGGCCTTCCAGATCAAAGATGATTTGTTTGATTACGGTACTTTCGAGATTGGCAAGCCTACAGGAATTGACATCAAAGAGAAAAAGATGACTCTTCCGCTTATTTATGCGCTACAGCAAGTTGGTCGTTCTGAGAAAAAGCGCGTGATCAAAATGATCAAACGTAGCGCCGATGAGCCTAAATATGTCAATGAAGTGATTGATTTTGTGAAGGCATCAGGAGGGATAAAGTATGCAACTGATGTGATGAATAACTATCACAATAGAGCCAACGAGCTTTTGAGTCAGCTTCCAGAAACAACATACCGGACTTCACTTCAGCAGCTTGTGCAGTTTACCATAGACCGCACAAAATAAATCCCCGACCAATGGCCGAGGATTTCATTTATTGCTAATTATCAATTCTTTATCAGGAATTTTATCGATTGATCTTCTAAGCGTAAGAAGTAGACTTCATTCTTGTTGACTCTGAATGGAATCTCTGCTTGATCGTTTTCAAACATAATCTGATCAGAATATCTCAGTTTCCCATCCAGAGTAAATATGGCTATTGATTGTTTACCTGTAGCAGGATATGTTATCAGTAGACCATCAGTGATTGGTTGAACATTTAATTCAGCAAATGTTGATGACTTCAAGACGTCTTTATATCTAAATGATAGCGTGAAACGCTGGTTGAAGGTACCCGCATCCGTTTGGAATTGATAAGTCTCCGATTCACTTAAGATGATGGTTTTTCCTTCCAATTGATCAATCAATAGTACTTCCAGATCATCAGTTAAATTTGATAATGTTGCTGTATTGATTTCATACATTCCTTCGGATGTTGTGCTAAACCCAAGATCAATTGAGCGTTCATCTAAATTGATCATTGGGACACCCTGAATAATAAATTCATCCTCATTAATTAAGCTATACAATGAGAGCGTATAATCACTCTTAAGTCTACGGGCATCCAGGTGATTGTCAATTCCTGAAGCCGCATCATCAGTCATGCCTATGATAGTCTCATTGTACAGGTCATTGCCTGTAATCGCTAGTTTAACAACGATAGCTTCTGATTGCTTTCTATAGAAGTTATTGTCGCTATTCGCGTCTGTTGTAGTTACCTGTAAGTCTTGCGAGAAAATAATTTCTCCATCAGCTATGGCTTCTACAAAGACTCCCTGAACAGAAGGAATAACTCCACTTTCCGCAGGAGTGGAGCCTTTTACTCCATCGATATTGTCTTCCGTGTCATCTGGTTGAACAATACTTGTAGCTCCAAGGCTGTTTGCAGCAATGAAGTCTCCACCTCGTTTGGAGCCATTATTAGAC
>CAXEKM010000853.1:0-5585 GCA_963996645.1 uncultured Marinoscillum sp. | reverse complement strand
TAGGAGAGGCCTTCTCTATGAAAGTGTACTCAATGCGAATATGCGCTTCGATTTTATACAAAAACTGCTTTCTGAACTCTTCGAAGGCACTAGCTGAGATGATCATCTGACCATTTTGCCGATTGAGGAGATTCACCGCATTGATTACTGGGAGTTGATCAATAAAATACCATGTTTTGCCAATCTCTAAAAAGCACTTGTAGTGAAGAGGTAGGTCGAAAATCGAGTGCTTGGTATTGTGTAGAGTTACCTCCGCCTTGATTTCATATGTCTCCTTATACCGAGCTACCGTAAGAACGATATCGTTTGGTAAGATTTTGACTTCTATCGCTGAAAAGGTTGAAGCGCTTAATTGATCTGATTTGGAGCTGTTGTTATAAAAGTTGTAGTGATTCGGGTTTCGGATGATTGTTTTGAGTGCTTCAATGTCCAGTGCATTCAGCTTGTCAGAGGAGTGGTTTTGAAACCGAGCAATGCCCATCAGGAACTTAATAGATCCTACCTCATTTGTTTCCCAAACGCGTTCTTGTGTGTCGATGATGCGAATAGGGTTTTTAGGCTTTCCTTGCTTCGTCCATTCACTTTGGCATAGGTTGACTTGTAGGATGTTGAAGTACTTGTGTTTTGAGAAAACAACGAAAGATTTATCCTCTTCAGGGATCGTAGAAGTGACTTCTGAATTTACCGCCTTGTTGAGTGCCTGAAGGTGTTCTTTTGTTACCGGGGTTAAGGATTTGTTGACTGGACTGACTTTCAGTTCGCCATTTTCATAATTCAGATTGAAGTGTAGATCTAACTCATCACTATGCTCCATTCCATAATCAAAAGCGTACTTTTTAAGATAGGTATGACGCTGTTGATCATCAAACAGAGGCTTTAGTTTTATATCTCTGTTCAAAAACAGGAGTGCAGAAGTCTGATGTTGGCATAACCCTTTTATGTCAGCTCCACAGTCACAAAGCATAACGGTTTGCTCGTTTTCCTGAAGAATGGATACCGAATAAGTTAATCCATGATCGGATACTCCAATTAATACATTGTCTACTTCCGCAGCATACACTTCCACAGGAATGTTGTTGATTTCACCAATCGCGTATCTATAGATCAGCTGATGACCGATGTCTTTTACTGGTGATTCCAGTGTAAATCGATGAAGCTTTTGGGTATTGATAGTGGCTGAGTTTTTGAGATGTTAAAGATAGAAAGAGAAATCATTCGAGGAACAAAAATTCCTGTTATTGGGTCTGCTCTTTTAAATTCTATCATAGATTTGCCGAATTGATGAAAAGACTGGGTGTCATATTGATCCTTGTGTATGTGCTGGTAAGTACATTTTCGCTTTCGTTGCAGGAGATTTATAAAAACTACTTCTGTACGGACACGAAAGAGTATTTAACCATAGCAGGCAGACAAATTACAGTCTGTGGTAAGGTCTGTGATTTCGAAGTTCAGGATTCAAAAACGGATGATGGAAGCCATTATGTCTACAATTTTGATGCACCATCTTTGTATTTTGAGATATATGAGATTCAATGCAATGACCATCTTTTAATCAAAGGTGCAATTTGTTCCTATCTCAATCAATACCAGTCTGTTTATTCCTCTTCCAACTGGCAGCCACCACGAGGCTAATGTTTTCTTTCCTAAACTATCCGTGAAATTCTTCACGGCTTTAATTACTCAAATTATTCATTAACAAAAGTTGATCAATTGGAGCATTATATCCAATGCATTCCGCAGATGACTTATGTCTTATATTTTAGATGAAAACATTCAAATCAACAATTGCGCTATTAGCGTTGACTATATTATTTATTTCTTGTAGTGACGAATCAGAAGATCCGCAAACAGCGACTGAAGGCACCGTTTCAATTGAGTTTGACAATTTTGTAGGTACTTCTCAGCTTAATCTGGTAGAAGAAGGATCTGCCGATTATACATACACCACCGCTGGTGGTCAGGAATTCAATGTGACGCGTGTGCAGTATTTTATTAGCAAAATCATTCTAACAGGTGAAAACGGGGAAGTTTTCGAAGACGAATTGAATGTAAGTGCCGATGCTGATGAAATTAAAGGCTATTACTTAATTCAAGAGTCTGAAAGTGCAAGTCAGATCATCGAACTCTCCAATGTTCCAGAAGGAACTTACACGCAGATAACTTTCAATCTGGGTATTGATGAAGAGGGTGTACATGAAGGTGCAGCGGGAGGTATTTTGGATCCCGCTACTGGAGCTCCTTTTTGGAATTGGAATGCCGGTTACATTGGCATGACCATAGAAGGTCAAACTGCTGAATTGGTGGAACCAGAATTTCAAATTCATATAGGTGGATGGAAGGATATTGTACCTGAGGATGGAACGGCTCAGAAGTTCTACAATAACGTGAAAACAATCACTTTGAATCTGGATGTTGATATGCAGGTTAGCAGTTCTTTGGAGCCTGAAGTACATGTTGTTACAGATATTCAAAAGGTTCTTGGAAGCATTGATTTCACAGCTACACCTGCTGTACATTCTCCTGCTGCAGGAAGAACTTTTGCTGACAACTTCGAATCTGCATTTATTGTAGATCATGTGCATCAGTAAGCATACAAAGCAGCTCCCATTATGGGGGCTGCTTCTTTTTGCAATGGCCTGTCAGGAGTCCGATGTGGTGAAAGACGATACCTATGTGTTTCGACAACCTGAGCATTTTCCTGAAGCCACCTATACACTTGATAATAATCCAGTGACAGAGAAAGGTTTTTTGTTAGGTAAAAAGCTATTCAATGATCCAATGCTTTCCAGGGATGGAAGTGTAGCTTGTAGTAATTGCCATCAGCAAGGGACTGCTTTTGCGGATTCACAGCAGCATCCATTAAGCAAAGGAGTGGAAGACCGGGAAGGTATTCGAAATGCACCGTCATTGGTGAATATGGCTTTTATCAATGAGTTTTTCTGGGATGGTGGAGTAACTCATCTGGATTTTGTCCCGCTTAATGCCATTGAGTCTGATTTTGAGATGGACGAGTCGATTGAAAATGTCATAGCAAAACTCAATAACAATGAGACGTATCGAATGCTGTTCAAAGAAGCCTTCGCAACGGATGAGGTAACAACTCCATATCTGTTGCATGCACTATCTCAGTTTATGGTACTGATGATATCCGATAACTCGAGATACGATCAGTATTTGAGAGGTGAAGACGTTTTAACCAATGAAGAATTGTCTGGAATGGAGCTTTTTGAAGCAAAGTGTGAGAGCTGTCATGCAGGAGTATTACAATCCGATTTTAGTTATCGAAACAATGGCTTAGATGCCATGCCTCTGGATTCCGGAAGGAACCGAATCACTGAAAATAGTCGTGATTGGGGGAAGTTTAGAGTACCGAGTTTGCGAAATGTGGAGTTGACATCTCCTTACATGCATGATGGTCGATTTGAGACCTTAGACGAGGTGCTTGAGCATTACAATTCAGGGATTCAGGACTTTGCAACATTGGATCCATCATTGAAGAGTGGAATTAGTATATCCAATGATGAGAAGACTAAGATCATTTCATTTCTTAAAACCTTGACGGATCGTGAGATTACTCGAGATCCAAAATTCTTTAATAATTAAAGCATTAAATGAAACGTATATATATAATCATAATCCTCTTGATGACTATTCACTTTTCATCCAACGCATGTGATGTTTGCGGATGTCGATTAGGTGGATTGTCTTATGGAATATTGCCGCAGCATTTTCAGCATTTGGTAGGTGTGAAATACAGCTATGCTCGGTTTCATGCCAGAATGGATCATAACAGTGAATACTTCAGTGATGAATATTCGGATGATACCTATCAGCGAATAGATGTGGTGGGAAGAGTTTCTTTGGTCCCCAAAATAAAACTCAATGTCCAGTTGCCTTATTTGATGAATGAAATGGCAGGATCGCATCAAAATGTGAACAGCCAAGGAATTGGTGATCCTATCCTCATGTTGTATTACACGCCAATCAATACGGGAACTAGTGATTCCAACTGGAAGAATTCACTAATGATAGGAGGAGGAGTGAAGTTGCCTTTTGGTGAGTATGAAAAGGCAGATGATGGTTTGATCATCAATCGCAACTTTCAAATGGGTTCAGGTAGTGTGGATTATCTGCTTTCAGCGAATTACACAGTGAGTTGGAATGATTGGGGGATCAACACCGAAGCATCTTACAAAATGAATGGTACCAACAATCAGAATTATCAATTTGGAAATCAGTTTAATGTAAGCAGTTATTTATTTCGATACCTGGAGTCTTCAGTAATTGGATTTCTACCTTATGCCGGAGCATACTATGAGTTTTCTGACCATCATTACGATGGAAATGTGGAAGAGGTGAATACAGGAGGTACTGCTCTTTTTGCTACGGTTGGAACTCAGTTTTATTGGAAACAATTGAATTTGACTCTGGATTATCAAACACCTATACATCAGGCTTACAATTCAGATGATGTCGCTTCAATTGAAACCAATGGGAGGTTTTCAGTCGGATTGCTATTCAGTATTTCATCCAATAAAGAATAATGAAACCAGTCATTCTACCCGGTGTAGAATGACTGGTCAATTGTATTATTGAGCTGTTTTAGTGTAAATCTTATGATAATAAACATGAGATACCACCAAAAGTCCAAGAGCAACTAATGGGAAAATACTTGCTCCAATTGGGTCGCCAACTGACAGGTGAGCGATAAATGCAGAAATAAAAGTAATTCCAAATCCAGCAAAGGCCCATTCGCGAACTTTAGTTGGGATCACCGGGATTAATAATACTAAAGCACCGATCAGTTTAGCAATACCTAATTCTACTCTAAAGTAGTCCTGAAAACCCATTTTGGTAAAGTTTGCTGAGATATCCGGGTTAGTAAAATATGCAAATGCACTGAACAGCATCATAGCAGCTAATAACCCTGTGACGATCCAGTAAATGATTTTCTTAGTCATGATTGTTTTTGTTTAATAATGACGCAAACCTAGAGGAGAGTAGCTATACTTTGGTAAGTACTATACTAGAGTATAGTGCTATACTTTGGTATAGATTAGGCTCAGGCTGTACATTTGAGGTATGAAAGACGACTGGAAACGTGAACATGGGATTAATAAACCACAATGTCAGAGCAAGATGTTGCCTGTACAGGATGCTTTAGAAGTACTGAGTGGTAAATGGAAAATCCCTATCATCATTGCATTGATACATGGTGTAAAGCGTTTCTCAGACTTGTCTAAGGAAATTCCAAAGATCACGGATCGAATGCTGTCCAAAGAGCTGCGTGATCTGGAAATGAATCAACTGGTAAAACGCACGGTCTACGATACTTTCCCAGTGACAGTGGAGTATACGATGACAGAGTATGGTCAATCGCTAAAAGGGGTTATTGAGGCTTTGGCCGAATGGGGAACTAATCATCGCAAACGTATCATGCAAGACTAACATGGCAGAAGAGCAAGTAATCATTGTTGATGAGCAGAATCAAGAAATTGAGATTGTTCCAAGATCTGTGATGAGGAGGGATGTCTTACTGCATCGATCTACCTATATCATTGTCACCAATTCACAGAAGCAAATCC
>CAXEKM010000852.1:0-2954 GCA_963996645.1 uncultured Marinoscillum sp. | reverse complement strand
CAGGAGATAAAACCACATGTTTTATTCCTTTTAATGCCAATACTTCGGATGTATCAAATACAGTTTGATTCATCATGCGTTTAACACTTTAAGCATCGTTTGCATTTTATTAGATGTCTCCAAAAATTCTTTTTCTGGGTTCGAATATTCTGTGATTCCCGCACCAGCATACAAGCGTGCCTTGTTCTCATCCAGCTGCATACATCTTAGGTTTACAAAAAGATCTGAATTTCCATTGAATCCAACAGGGCCAAGAAACCCGGCATACAAAGATCTTTGATAACCTTCATTAGTTTTGATGAACTGATCCGCCATCTCTCTAGGCATGCCACATACGGCAGAGGTAGGATGTAGGAATTCCAACATGGTGCTTCCAAGCATTGGACTATTGGTGAGTTCCATATCTACCTTGAATGCAGTCTTTAAATGAGTTAGATTACCGGCCTTGACAGTTCTCGGGCCAATTTCATCAAATTCTCTAAGTCTTATTTTTTTGAAGCAATCAATGATGTAGCGACTCACCATCGCTTGTTCCTCTATTTCTTTTTGTGTCCAGGCTACATCCATCAAGTCGGTATTATCTGGAAGAACCTGTGTACCTGCCAATGCATCTGTTGAGAAGAACTGACCATCTTCTATTGCGATCAACTTTTCAGGACTCGCGCCCATCCAACATCCATAAGTTTGGGTATTGGTTAGGTGGCAAAAAGCATTTTCGTATTTATCTGATAATGCTTGTAGCGTATCTAAGGCGTCAAACCCTTCTTTCAAGTCAAAATCTTCAAATCTTGACAGAACCACTTTATGCATTTTGCCGGTTTTGATGCTTTTAACAGCCTCTGAGACAATATCTTGATAACTACTCGATGCTGAGTCTATCAAAGGTTTAACTGGCTTTTCGCTATCTAAATTAGCTTGAAAATCCTCCAACTTATCTGCAGAGAGAGTTGGACACGTTTCAATAGAAACATATTCTTCATCTATGGTGAGAATAATGTCTCCGTTCAATACCAGAGGATTAGTTGGATGTGTATCACAATAACCATTGACAACAAAGCTTTTGTTCAAGCTTTCAATTTCACGGCTTCTCTTTTGTTCATCGGTGGTTAGATCGATCAATGCACGCATAGTATTGGTCCGAGGTAGTCTCCAAACAGCAATTGGATGCGCGGACCTCAATACCTTTCTTAAGAAATCAAATGCTTCACTCTTAGTAGTTAACCTGTATGCTTGCTCTAACTGATGTTGCATGTATTACTTTTTATCGATGATTGCCATAGTGATCTTGCTCAGGCAAATCAAATGATTTTGTTCATCTGTGATTCTAATTTCCCATAAATGGGTACTTCTGCCTATGTGAACTGGTTTGGCAATTCCTGTAACCACACCATCCTTTTTACCTTTAATATGGTTTGCTGAAATTTCCAGACCAACTGCCATTTTGCCTAGTGGAGTTACAATAACACTAGCAGCTACACTGCCCAATGTTTCTGCTAACACCACTGAAGCTCCTCCATGTAACAAACCAAATGGCTGAGTAGTTTTCGGGTCGACAGGCATTTCTGCTTTGATGTAATCAGAACCCACTTCAGTAAAACAAATGCCTACATGTTCGACCATGCAGCCTTTGGAAAAATCATTTAATCCTTCTGGAGTAACGCCCTCTGGAATCATAGATTGAATTTTGCCATAAATCTAAATAAGAGTTCAGACATAAGAGATGAGACTTTGATTAATGGTTTGAAAGTTTTGCTTTCCTTAAGTTTGCGACCTCAATTAAAACCACCGATTCATTGAAGAAATTTTACATAGTAAGACACGGAGAGACAGAGTATAACCGAAAAGGCATGGTGCAGGGTAGTGGAATTGATTCTCCACTGAATGAAACAGGGCTACAGCAAGCCGAAGCCTTCTATCAAAATTATAAAGACATGTCTTTCGATAAAATCTATGTGAGCAATCTGGTTCGGACTGAGCAATCTGTTCGGAAATTCATAGATAAAGGAATTCCATATGAGTCATTGGCTGATCTGAGAGAAATAAGTTGGGGAATTCAGGAAGGGGTTGCTTTCACTCCTGAGACTTCAACTGTATATCAGGAAACCGCTCAGAAATGGGCTGAAGGAGATCTTTCTGTGCGCATAGAGGGTGGCGAAACTCCTGGAGAAGTGGCGGAGCGACAGCAAAGAGCATTTGATTACATTTTGAGTAAGTCGGATGAAGAGGAGCAAACCATTTTGATTTGCATCCATGGAAGAGCTATTCGTATTTTGCTATGCTGGATGCTGAATTACCCACTGTCTATGATGGACAACTTTCCACACCACAACCTTGGCCTTTATGTGGTGAATCATGCCGGAAATCAGTACTCCATTGAGGTATTTAATCAGGTGGATCACCTTAACTGAATTCAGCCTCATCGATACTTTGAGTATGAAGATCTGGTCGAATTTTCTTTTCTGGATGTCGATTGAGGTACCAAATGGTAAAACCTATGATCAATCCTTTAGTAATGATAGCCCAGATAGATCCCTCAAAGCCAAAATCTCCTCCATTTAATAAGCTGTTTTCTGTGATTTCTAATTCATAAATACCGTAGAAATCCTGCCCACTGACATTGAAGCCAAGCATGGTTTGAAAGAAATTCCAACTGAAGTGGAAGCCTATGGAAAACCATAGATTACCTGTCTCCATATACCACCATCCTAAAGCCAATCCTGCCACTACCAAATAAGTGAAACTAAACCAGTCCATGTGTGGATTGGCCAGGTGAATGGATGCAAAGATTGTGGAAGCTACTATTAGCGCGATATATTTGTTAAAGGATTTCTCTAGATTTCTCTGGACATAACCTCTACAAAGTAGCTCTTCCATAAAGCTGACAAAGGTGAATAGAAGAACGGAAATTAGTATCTTTGACCAGTCAAATCCTGTAAACTGGAATGTTCCAAGGT
>CAXEKM010000851.1:0-3863 GCA_963996645.1 uncultured Marinoscillum sp. | reverse complement strand
ATCAAGTCTTCCCATTGCTGATCGTCTAGCTGGGCATTGAGTAGCCCCGGATCCCAACCACATGGCTCGCCCATATCAGGAGGACAACCATGCCACATGAGATTGATAATGGCGCCATTATTCCATTGCTTCTCCGCTTCTTTGATCATCTTCCAACGATTATCAATATTCTCTTGCTGAAAGAGGAAATCCCCACTCCATAGTGCTGGATACTTCCCGGTGGTTTCATAGATATAATCCGTCCATTTGGTTGGCTCAGCATTCGGTTCTTTATTGTGCTGTCCTGCGATGATCTGCTTACCTGAAATGCTATACAAGTAATCAAGCACTTGCTGCTTGTTTTGGGCGTGCACCAAAAAAGCTCCCAGAATCAGGAGAATTAGCAATAGCTGTCTTTTCATTTGATATGTTGATTTTAACAAGTCACCCAGACTTTAGGTCCAGGTGACTGATACTTATAATTATTCTTTAATCAGCTTACCTGAAGCCGCATTCCTTCCTGATTGATATTGGAAGAAGTAATTTCCCTTAGAAACAATTGATCCTGCACCATTTGCACCATCCCAAATCACTTCCTTTTGGTTACTCAAGTGATCCATATTGAGTGTTCGAATGACATTCCCTGATACATCAAAAATTCTTACCGTAAAGTCAGTTTCACCATCCCATTCCACCGGAATAGCCACTTCTTTGGTAAAAGGATTCGGGTAAGCCTGAAGTTTCTGCTGAGTAGCCAACTCTGTCGTCGGTTCCGCAATACGAGATCCCGATGCAGGGGTAATTGCCCACCAATTAATGTTCCAACCGCCAGCATTCGCTTTGATTCCAAATGACTGAGTTCCCGCATTTAAATAAACTGCCTGATAAATGGTGGTCCATGTCTGCCATCCACCAGTAGCAGGCACATTGATGGTTCCGTAGACAGGTCCACCGCCAGCTTGCTCTAGCTGAACCACTCCACCTCCATTTTGGCTAGCTACTCGATAAGCAATGCTGTAGTTGCCACTCGATGGGATATTGATGCCATCATAAGTCAACCAATCTCCGGTATCAACCCAACCAACATTCTGATTTCCTCCTCCTGGATCACTAGTTGGCTCTGTTTGGATGCCAGACATGTTATTGTAACTCTCTGCCTGGATGTATTGCGTAGCTCCGGTACCACCACCGCCATTTTGCCAACTTCCTGTACCATTCCAACCAGGCATTTCGTCCAATACACGAACTTTTCCAGACCAGAAGATGTCTTGAATTTTCTGATTAGAGTTTCCTGAAAAAGTTAACTCTGACCAACCCATGAAGAATGTCCACAGTGGTTGTTGATTCAAAAGGTTAACAGCTGGTAAATCTTCACATTCGCCAATTCCAATAGGTTTACCTGCGGCCTTATTGACTAATGCGTTGTATTTGGATGAAGAATAGCCCTGACCATCAGACCAGTACATATCCATTGTTAAGACATCCCAGTAATTCCATCCCGGATCATAGTTATTAAGATCACTTGAAAGCGATCCAAAATCCTGCAAATTCCACACCCAGATAAGATTTGACAACCCTTTAGTGTATGTGAAATAATCATGAGTCATTCGATAAAGTGCTGCAGTTCCTCCAGAACCTGGCCGTCCACCCCACCAAAACATTCCCTGATTCATTTCATGAAGTGGACGGAAAAACACTTCCACTCCTGCATCTTCCAACTGTTGCAAATAGGTGGCCACTTCATCCATCATGGCTTTCCAGTTGTTGTTAATAGTTGTCCCATTGGTCAACAAATCATTCCATTGACTATTGGAAAGATTTGCCAGGACACCATTTCCATCCCAGTTACATGCTTCTCCGCTTACGGGATTACAAGCATGCCACATCAGATTGATCATAGCGCCATTATTCCATTCGTTGATCACTTGATTGATCATGGTTTGACGATCGTCTATTTCCCATGACTCAAACATGAAATCTGAACTGTAAAGACCTGGCCAGTCTCCCGTAATGGAATTTAGTTGCTGGCTGTATTGATTTGGATTACTGATAGGTTGACGGTTGTGTATACCTCCAATGGTCGTATTGCCGCGGATGCTATACAAATAGTTGAGTGACTCATAAGGAGTTTGTGCGAAGCTGCTTATAGCAAGCAGCATCAGCACACCAATGATTCTTAATGATTTCATCGTGTAATTGGTTTATGTGAGTATTAAATCAGATGAATAGTCCTATTATTCCGGCTGATCAATTCACTGTTACACCTGTTGCCATCGTATACATATCAGGAAGATCCTGACTGAATATGGTAAATGAACTCTCATAAAAATCGACAAAATCACCAGCGGAGGCGTGTCCAGCCCAGGGTCCATAATAGTGATATCCACCATACTGGGGGTCATATTTGTTCCTCCACATTACTACTAGACTGATGTCTTTTCCTATGATTGGCGTAAGTATCTCCTGAGTCCAATATTTGGCATATTCCTGACCATTATTATCTCTTACACCTTCAATACCTGTTTCCGTCACTCCACATGGTTTGAGTTTTTCCTTAGAGAGTGCCGCCAAATTCTTCACATTGCCTGCCAGGGCATTCGTGTTGGTGCCATGGTAACTATCCATACCAATGAAATCAACGTATTCATCTCCTGGCCATCTATACAGCAACCTTTGAGGTGATGCTACTCCATCCAACTGTGGAGAAATAGCAAAGATGAGATTATGCACACTTTTATCCTGTGTTAGGTAGTCCACTGTAAACCTCCAGAAGTCGATAAACTCATCTTGAGTGGTACACTGACTTCCCCACCAGGACCAACCTTGGGTATGCTCATGATATGGTCTAAAGATGATTGGGATCAACTCTCCATTTTCATCTTTAAGGTTATTGACAAAGTCCGCTAAGCGATCTAACCAAACTTTGTATTTGATACTAGTCTCGCTCCCTTCAGTGAGTATTTCTTTGACTACTGTCACATTGGAATTGTCCCATGAATCGCCACCGGTCAAGGGGTTATTCAAATGGGCACATGCTGTAATGACTTCTCCCCTTGCTCTCGCTTCCAAGATGGTTCTCCTACGATGATCATTGAGATCACTGGTTTCATGTCGATCATCCATGATCTCTGCAAAGTCTACGCTAAAAACTGCCGGATAGTCTCCACATACTTCTTTTGTATCAGATCTCCCAGCTTCAGCATACCACTCTCGACCATAAATCAGGTCATCGTGATGACCAAACATAAATCCCTCAGACTGCAGTCTCCATAAGTTGGAGTAGAGCGCTCTGGTGATTTCCGTGGCATTTGGATCCGCTAGAGTAAGAGTGACCTCTTGATTTTCTGGTTCCTTCTGTGGAATCTCAGGCTCATCAACAGGAGAACATGAAAACGCAATGATTATGGCAAGTAGACTGAAATACTTCATTTTGGAAGTGGTTGTAATGATAATTTAGTAAGCAAACCGTTTGCCTTCCACTCAAGCGAGCGGAAGACACAACGTTTGCACGTATGAAGAAGTAAGTTTTACTGTCTTTCCAGATCTATCCAGAAAGTTCTAGGCTTTCGAACAAACTTGTCATAGTCGGAATAGATTTTTTCCCAGTCGTCTGTTCCGTTTAGTTCGAATTGGAAAGCCTGATTATCTACTGTTTTTGTTTGATCAAACCCTAAGTCAACCGTAGTAGAAGATTCAACAAACACACCCTGTGTGGTAGAACCATCCGCGAATGTGAATGTCACCATCCCTGTGGCATAGTTTCGTTCCCATTGTCCTTCACCGGCAGGTATTTTTCTGTAGAACCCATTCACATTCGTCGGTGGATCCAATACGTATTGAAAGTCAGCGTATGCTCCATCTGCACCTGCATTGTTAACGATCGT
>CAXEKM010000850.1:0-2636 GCA_963996645.1 uncultured Marinoscillum sp. | reverse complement strand
CTGCAAAAAGAGTGTCTTCTATATTGACAGTTCCTTTCCAGCCAGCGCAATGAATAATCACATCTTTTTGAGATGAGCTGATATGATCGGCAACAGCTTTCAAGTTTAGAAAGGCGCCAATTAATATTTGATCAGCTTCTAGCGATGCCAGGATGGTTCTTGTACCGTTGGTAGTGGTTACTACAATGGACTTGTTTTTAAATTCATCTTTCATGTATTCGTAAGGAGAATTACCAATAGTGAAACCTTCTATTTTGGCTCCACCTCTTTCTCCTGCCGTAATCATTCCTTTGTCTCTACCTAGAGCAAAGCAATCTTCAACAGTGGCAACAGGATATATAGCTTCCACACCGTGAGCCATACCTGTAACCATACATGAAGTAGCTCTGAAAATATCCACAGCTACCACGATTTTATCTTTTAACTCGAATTGATGGATCAACTCGGGAGTTAGGCATACTTCTACGTGATTCATTTGACGAATGGAGGCTTAGTTACTTTTGCTTCCAATTGTTTGTTTCTGACGCTGATGAAGATCTTACTGTCAGCACTGTGATATCCATTTTGTACATAACCTAGTCCAACTCCTTTATTCAACAGAGGAGAGATAGTCCCTGAGGTTACTTTACCAATAATTTCACCTGCTTCGTTAGTGATTTCATAGTCATGGCGAGGAATGCCTTTGTCCACCATTTCAAAACCAACTAATCGTTTGGATACACCTTCTTCTTTTTGCTTTTTCAGTGCGTCAGAATTGATGAAGTCTTTCGTGAATTTGGTGATCCAGCCAAGCCCAGCTTCAAGTGGAGAAGTTTCATCTGTAATGTCATTTCCATACAGACAGTAACCCATTTCAAGTCTTAGTGTATCTCTGGCTCCAAGACCTATTGGTGCGATTCCAAATTCTTCTCCTGCTTCGAAAATTTTATTCCAAACCTCTATAGCATCTTCCTGGCGAACATATAATTCAAATCCTCCAGCTCCTGTGTAACCAGTTCCAGAGATGATCATTTCTTTTCCAGCTAACTCACCTTCTGCAAAATGGTAGAACTTGATATCACCAAGATTTACATTAGTAAGTTTTTGAAGTGTTTCTGTGGCTTTTGGTCCCTGAACAGCGAACAGCACTATGTCATCAGAGACATTCATCATATCCGCCTCAAAAGTGTTATGAGAACTTACCCAGTCCCAATCTTTGTCTATGTTAGAAGCATTCACTACCAACATGTATTTTTCTTCATTGAAACGGTAAACGATCAAATCATCAACAATTCCACCTTTGTCATTCGGGAAACAAGAATATTGGGCTTGACCATCAACAAGCTTTGACGCATCATTAGATGTTACTTTTTGGATTAGATCCAGGGCTCCAGGTCCAACAATCATGAACTCACCCATATGGGATACATCAAATACACCTACGGCTTCACGAACTTTCATGTGTTCTTCTTTATCAGAAGTATATCTTACTGGCATTTCGTAGCCAGCAAAAGGAACCATTTTTCCGCCTAGGGAAACATGCAGTTCATGAAGAGGTATTTGCTTTATATCCATGGGGTATTTTGTTTAAGCCGCAAAAGTAATTAAATGAATGATTTTTTAGTTGAGGTCCAATTCGATACTAACCGGACAGTGGTCAGATCCAAAGCGATCGTTGTGTATTTCTGCACTTTTAAGTTGATCTTTTAACTCTTCGCTGGTTAGGAAATAATCAATTCTCCAACCTACATTTCGCTCTCGCGCCTGAAACTTATAGTTCCACCAGCTGTATTTTACTTCCTCCGGGTAGAATTCACGGAATGTATCAATGAATCCTGCTTCCAAAATATTGTCCAGGCCATCAATCTCTGTTTGCGTGTAGCCTGAAGTTTTGTTGTAGTTGGCTTTAGGTCTTGCAATGTCTATTTCTGTATGTGCTACATTCAAATCTCCACAAACCACGACGGGTTTAATTTCATTGAGAGCGACTAAATGATCCTTGAAAGCTTCGTCCCAGGTAGATCGATAATCCAATCTTACCATGCCTGCTCCTGAGTTTGGAGTATACACAGTTACCAGAAAGAATTTTTCGAATTCAGCAGTAATTACTCGTCCTTCCTGGTCATGTTCTTCTATTCCAAGGTCATAGGTAACTGCTATTGGTTCTGTTTTAGAAATAAGAGCAGTGCCAGAATATCCTTTTCTTGCCTTGGACGAATTGAGATAAATGTGATATCCTTCCAATGGTTCCAAAGCTTTTTCAGCATCTGGAATTTGTGCTTTAGTCTCTTGAAGGCACAACACATCCGGATCCATTTCTTGTACATCTTTTAGGAAATCTTTCTTCATGATGGCTCTAATGCCATTCACATTCCAGGATATCAATTTCAATGCTGCCATAGTCTATTTTTCGTCCAAGTTAAACCTTGCTCGAAGTTAACATTCATCTGGCTATCTCTGGTAAATTATCCTGAATAGAATGTGTTCCGCGATTTTATTACCAGCGAAGGTGGAGATTCATAGAGCTTTTCGCACAGTTACTCGAAATAATAATCATTTCTGAGAAAAATCAGTTTTTTCGACCATGATTAAATCATTTTTTCATGCTAACTAGTTTGTGAAGAATAGTAAATGTCTAATATATAGTTGTTTACAAT
>CAXEKM010000849.1:0-4658 GCA_963996645.1 uncultured Marinoscillum sp. | reverse complement strand
TTTTATCAACGACAACCGAATAAGTGTCCCGAAACTCGATATGGTGTGGCACCTCCCAGTTTTTGAACAACTCCGGGAGAATATGATCTGGAAATCCAGGTTGGCCCTGATCAAGGTTTACTGCTAGTATTTCAAAATTGATGGGTGCTTTACTTTGGAAGGCTTTCAAAAAATGAAGCATGCATAAGCTGTCTTTTCCTCCACTTACGGCGATCATAATTTTATCGCCTTCTTCAATCATTTTGAACTCAGCAATGGCTTTGCCGATTTCAGAATTGATGCGATTGTGTAATTTTTTGATTTCCGGGGGAGTAACAGATGTTTCCATATCAGCCGCAAATATCGCCCAATGATTTAAAATCTGATTTGGTATTGGCCAATAATCATGTATTTGTAGTCATCCACTTCTACTTTATCATTGATTTCGGCAAGAACGGGTCTTCGTTGAGCAGAAATAGAGAGCTTAGATTTATGGCCATCCAGGTAATAACTCACTCCACCCTCAATTAATAACATGCTTTCTTCTACAAACTCCAGACTAGAAAATTGAGCGGAAATATTAGGTTGAATCACTTGTTTGTTTTCAAGTTGGAAGCCCAGACCGAGTTGCGTAAATACTATTTGGCCAGTTCCTGTGATCGGGAAGCTATTTCCTTTTCCATTCAATGAGCCTAGCCCAGAAGAGCCATCAGCCGGATTATTGGCACCGACCATTCGGATGAACTTTGGTCCGAAATTGTGATTGATAAGGCCTATGTATCCAGTGAATATTTTGTTGTTGTTTAAAGGCATATCGGCAAACACATCTATTGCTAGAGAAGTCATGGAATGAAACGTAGTGTCGCTATTAATTAATGATTGAGTAGCTTTTTCGTGTTGGTAAAAGCCTGCTCCGAAGGCGAGAATTTTCTTGCTTCCAAGATAAGACCAACTATGCCACGCACTGGATAAGGATTCATGATCAAAAAACTGATATTTTAAATAGGCACTATAAATAAAAGCAGTTGGCTCATTGACAAAAGTTGCCTGATCACTCAGTGTAGGTTTGAGTGAATTGGTAAACGGCTTAGCCACAATTGCACGATAATCTAATTGCCCTATCTGTCCATGAAAAGCGATAGCTATTCGTCTGAAAAAGTCATCATGAACGTTTAGGGAAGGTGTTGCAGCATAATTGATGTCTGAAGAGATGGCTCCAAAAGTAGATGGAGCAGCATATCTGGATAATCCAGTCCATGCATGTTTCCCTGCAGTGATTTTCGTGTGCTCGTTAATATGCCAGGTAGCATAGGCATCTAGTAGTTTAGGTGGCTGATCCTTTTGATATCTGCTCAGGTTGTTATTTCCAAGCTGGATATTGAAACTCAAATAGTCATACGGTTGAGCTTTGAGTCCAATTCGATAACGTCTAATGCTAAAGTCGAGAGAATTTATAGCTTCATTTGAGCCGATGGTAGAGCCTGGGTTTAGGTCTGTATAGCGACCCCAGATCTGCATTCCTCCGTAGAGTGTTACTTTTTCTTGTCCGTGAAGGATCAACCCACAAACAAAAGTTAGTGCGTATAAAACAATTCTTTTCATCACTGATGATGTCAAATGGCAAATTGAAAATCTTGATCGACCCACGACCTTTTAGGTATGGTGATAGTGGTCGTGAGCCGAATCAAACTCTTTATCTGGGTGTGATTATGTTGTCTTCCTTAAGTTGTTCAAGAGAACCGATTGATCTAAGATATCCATGTATGATTGATATTCCAGACCCTTGTCCAAAACAAATTGAGTAATCAACGTTTTGATAGTGGCGTGAAGATCGTCTTTTTTCCACGGTTTTTCAATATAATGATTCAAATGAGCACTGTTGATCGCCTCGATGGTGTCTTTGTGTGTAGCCTGACCAGTCAAAAGGATCGTTTTGGTAGCTCCAAATCGAATGTCCGCACTTAGTTTCTTTAATAAATCAACACCTGTATTATTGGGCATTACCTGATCCGTGATAAGCAACGCCACATAGTCGCCTTCATTATCAACTTCTTCCATGACTTCCCAGGCTTCTTTTACAGATTCGCATTCTTCAATTTTCACATGATTTTCAAAGACCTCCAGATCTTCTGTTAATGCATTTAGCACTTCACGCTGATCATCTACACATATGATATATAACTTGTCCATGACTATGAAATTAAGGGGATTTTTACTGTGAACTCTGTATAGCCAGGTTCGCTGTTTACTTCTATTACAGCATCGTGTTCTGTCACAATGCGCTGAACTACGGCTAGTCCAAGTCCTAAACCGAAGTTTAGTCCATCGACCTTAGTAGTAAAACTGGGCTCGAAAATTCGTTGTTTAATGTCTTCAGGTATGCCTGGTCCATTGTCTGTTACGGTGATGATAATGTTTTTAGCATCATGCCCTGAGGCTATTCTTATTTGAGGGTCCTCTGTTTGGCTGGAAAGCATACTCTCAATACCGTTTTTCACCAGATTGATCCAGACCTGAACGAGTTGTCCAGGACAAGCTTCTGTGTTTGGAATATATTCATCAAGGAAAACAGTGGTGTTTACTCTTTTTGTCAGATTTTTCGAAATGACCATAGCTTCAGTGATCGTGTCGTTGATATTGACATCTTTAGACCACTGATGCTCTGTGACACCAAGTTGTTTGACAGATCTTACAACATGAGTTGAGTGCTTCGCAGCAATTTCCATATCATGTAGTGTACACCCAACTTCCCAAAACTCATTGATACGGTCAGCACTTGACGGATCTTTTTGTAAGGTTTTGATTACTTCATCTGCCGGAATGCCTGTTTTAGAAAGTTTACGTATTTGACCATCAGTCAATCCTTTGATCTTTTCATACTGCTTTCGAATATTGCGCGCTTCCTCTGAACTAATTTCCTGGCCTTTTTTGCCAATTTCGAAGACTTCTCGTAAATGCTGATCATTATGGGAGTCCACACATTTATTAATAAAGTCAGAGAGTCTTCCCATGCTACCATCAATTACTCCAATGGAGTTGTTAAGCTCGTGAGCAACTCCAGCGGCCATTTGACCAAGGGTAGACATTTTCTCTGCTTTTAATAATCTCTGGCTGTCGTTGTATTTGTCCTGAGCCATTTTCTTAGCAAAGTATTGACGAGCATACAGTTCATTGACCACAATAGAAATGTGAAATTGGGATAACCGCTGCATCTCCTCAGGAGTATGTGCTTCCCTCACTTTGTCATAGTAATATACTTCACTGTCTTCTACCGCGACTACTTTGGAATAACTCAAGTGATCATCAGAAAAGTAGCTATATACGCCAATAAACTTGTTTTCAGAAGCTTCAAATACAGGATAATTTCCAAGTTCAGCATCATTGAGATATCCTAAGAATTTGCCTTTAGTCACCAGGAAGAGTCTGGTATTTTTGTGGTGAGGGTCAAGCAATACTTCACCTTTCCTCAGTGTGAGTTTTTTACTTTCATCTGAGAAGAACTCCTGTTTGACCCAATTAAAACTTACTTTTCCTTCCATGATGCTATTTTTTAGAAGAACCCAATGATGTCAAGTACATACATGAGTGCGTAATTCAATATCAAACCTACAATGGCGATGATAACTCCAGGCTTGGCCATTTCTTTGGTTTCAAGAGTTCCTGTTGCGAAAGCTAACGCATTTGGAGGAGTACTGATTGGCAAAGCCATACTCATAGAACAAGAGATAGTAGTAGCCAAAACAATCATTTTATTGCCACCAAGTGGTCCTAGGCTTATGATAGAAGTACCAAGAGCAGCTACCAATGGCAGAATTAAGTTAGATGTAGCCGTATGAGACATGAAGTTGGCCATTAGCATCGCTATCACAGTGACAGACACGATGATGATCAATGGAGAAAAGGTTCCAAACGGAATGGTGTTCACCAAACGTTCAGCGAGTCCACTCGCCTCTAGAGCCAGCCCTAAAGCGATACCTCCAGATACCAACCAAAGTACGTCCCAGCTTATATTCTTCAGGTCATTTTTATTGATGATGCCAAAAGCAGAGAAAACTGCTACAGGTACCATGGCCACTGTGTAAGAGTTCATGCCATGAATAAAATCTGTTAACCATAGTAGAATGGTTAATCCGAAAGTTGCATAAACGATGTACGCTTTTCTGTTCTTCAACCAGCTTCCAGTAATGGTGAGCTTGATTTTTGGCGTGCTGATAGGGTAAAATAGGAGTAATAATACCCATGCAAATAAAAGTAATACGATCACATAAGGAAGCGCCATAGCCATCCAAGCTCCGAATGAAATATAGTCTGGCCCTGTTAAGTATTTTAGTGCTACCGCATTTGGTGGTGTACCAATTGGAGTACCTATTCCTCCAACGTTTGCCGCAAATGGTACTGCTAGTGTGAAAGCAACCTTTCCTTTATCTCCAGGTAAGAAAACAGCAAGCACTGGCACTAGTATTGAAAGCATCATTGCTGTAGTTGCCGTATTACTCATAAACATAGAGAAAAGCGCAGTGATGATCATTAATCCAAGCATTACCCATTTTGGGTTTTCACCGAAAGGCTTCAATAACACTTTAGCCAGGTTTTGATCCAGGCGATATTTCGTAGCAGCCATCGCTAGAAAGAACCCTCCCAAAAACAGAATGATGATTGGAGAGGCAAAGGTGTGCATG
>CAXEKM010000848.1:0-6611 GCA_963996645.1 uncultured Marinoscillum sp. | reverse complement strand
TACTAAATCTTTATTGGCAGTGCCTATCAGTTCAATTTTCTCCTTAGCTGTTCTTCTTCTGAAGTTTTCAAACTCCGAGTACAGTCTAAGGTATTTGTCTTTCGCCTCTGACACTTCAACTTGCAGCTTTGCTAGCTCATCTACTTCTTCCTCTGATCCTGCAGACTCTGCAGTCTCCTCTTGAGCTTGTTCCGTAGCAGACTCTTCAGCTGCTGCATTTATATCTTGTTGCTCCTTTTCTTCTACTTGATCTTTCTCTTTCTGCATTTTCTTAATTCAGATTTAAAGTCAGAATGGTTTTGACAATTACTTTGCCAAAGGACCATCTGCTGACAACTTGTCAGTGAACCGTATATAAAATGGAAATTTAGTCGTTGAGCATGGCCCAGATCTTATCTTTCAAGGCCTGAATACCCAAATTTGTCACACTGGAAATAAACACGTAAGGAACATCTGGCACTTCTGCTTTCATCTCCTCAATTAGCTCCTCATCCAACATATCAGACTTGGTAATAGCCAATAATCGCTGCTTATCCAGCAATTCTGGATTGTACTTTTGTAGCTCTCCCAGCAAAATATCATACTCCTCTTTGATGCTCTTGGCATCCGTAGGAATCATGAACAACAACATGGAGTTACGCTCAATGTGACGTAAAAATCGAATACCCAATCCTCTACCATCCGCAGCACCTTCGATGATCCCAGGAATATCAGCCATCACGAAAGAACGCTCTTCCCGATAGGAAACCACTCCAAGATTAGGAACCAATGTCGTAAATGGATAGTCCGCGATTTCTGGCTTAGCAGCAGATACCGTAGACAACAGGGTTGACTTCCCAGCATTTGGGAAACCTACCAATCCTACATCTGCTAAAATCTTCAGCTCAAGAATAACCTCAGCCTCCACACCAGGAATTCCAGGCTGCGCATATCTAGGCGCCTGATTCGTTGATGTTTTGTAATGAGAATTACCCTGACCGCCCATACCACCAGGAAGTAGGATTTGTTCTTCTCCATCCTCCATGATTTCTAGCATATGCTCGCCAGTCTCAGCATTTTTTGCAACTGTGCCTATTGGCACTTCCAGGATAATGTCTTCAGCATTTACGCCAAATCGATTACCCCCTTCACCATTACCACCATTATCTGCTTTGATGTGTTTTCGATACTTCAAATGAATCAGGGTCCACATCTGTTTGTTACCCCGTAATATTATGTGCCCTCCACGGCCACCATCTCCCCCATCAGGGCCTCCCTTCGGGACAAATTTCTCCCGACGGAAATGCACTGATCCTGCTCCTCCATTGCCTGATTTGACATAGAGCTTCACATAATCTATAAAATTTGAATCCATTAAGATGCGTGCTGATCTAGCACTTCTGCAATTGAATTGAATATTCCATCAATATCTCCAATACCATTTACAGTGCTTAATCTGTTCTGCTCTTTGTAGAACGGTAACACATGTACGGTTTTATTGAAGTATTCTTGAATTCTTTTTTCTAGTTTATCGTCTGCATCATCCACACGACCTTCTAGTTCCTTACGCTTAGCGATTCTAGACCTAACCTCTGCTTCGGTCACATCAAGCTCAACTACAGCGTGAATTTCTGTCCCCAACGACTTCATCAATTCATCCAAAGCCTCCGCTTGAGGAACAGTTCTTGGGAAGCCATCAAAAAGGAAACCACTAGCTTGTGGATTCTTTTCAACTTCCTCACGTAACATAGCGATCGTGATATCGTCAGACACCAACTCACCGCTATTCATAATTTCTTTTACCTTCAGCCCTAATGGCGTATCATTCTTCGTGTGCCATCTGAAAAGATCTCCTGTAGAGATATGGACTACATTGTATTTTTCAATGATCTTTTCACTTTGAGTACCCTTACCAGCACCTGGAGGGCCGAATATTACAATATTTAACATACCTTTTTCTTGTAATCTGAAACTAATTGTTATTCCTCAATTTAGGAATTTTACTCTTTTGCAGCGTAAATATCGGGTAATTGACGGCCTTGACCATCATAATCCATCCCAAATCCTACGACAAATTTATTAGGAATAGCAATACCTTGATAACGAACTGGAAATTTGTCCTTGAAAACATCAGGTTTTATTAACAATGTAGCCGTTTCTACCGTGGCAGGCTGATGAGAATTAACCAGATCCAAAATGTAGGAAAGTGTATGTCCTGTATCGATAATATCTTCTACTACCAGCACATTTTTCCCTTCGAGTGAACTGGTAAGCCCCAACAACTTCTTTACGTTTCCTGTGCTGCTCTGCCCTTCATACGACTTTAGCTTTACTAACTCCAAAGAAACATTTACGGTTATCTTTTTCATCAGAGCGGCCAAAACCATAAACACACCATCCAATACACCTACAACAACCAACTCCTTGCCTTCATAATCAGCATTGATTTGTTCGGCCATCTTTTTGATACCTTCCTTGATCTCATTTTTAGGAATCATCAACTCAAATTCCTTTTCATGTAGAACTACAATACTCATAAGTGCTCCATTAAAAATTTGTATAATGAGATCATGGATACAAGGTCTTTGATATGGACTTTTTCATTAGGTGTATGAACATTATCCTCTGGTGCGCCAATAAATAACCAATCTATTGGATAGGGAGAATGATGCACTTCGCGTCCATCACTAGATCCTCCTCCTTCTACTTCCAGCTGGTAACTAACACCAGATTCATCCGCAAGGGCCAGAATTCTATTGACAAATTTCTTTCTAGGAATATTCCGATCACGAAGAGATATTGCGACACCTTTTCCATGCTGAACGCCCTCTGTCACCCAGGTAATGTCTGAAATCAATGCCTGTCTTACATTCGGGTAGTTTTCATGAATGTATTTGATCAACATGGGAACTGAACCTCCTCCATGCTCTTCAAAACAACTAAAAACTAACACTCCATCTTCCAGTGTCTCAGCAACCTTCAAGGCATTGTAAATTCCAAGTCGATTGTCCATGTATGGACCTTGAATATATTCCTCAGTTACCTTCAGATTGGGCTTCCAGGTAAGGGTAGTTCCAGTTTCGATAGCTCTAGGAAAATCATAAAACAACTGATGCTCTTCATCTACTCTCAGCTTGGCATCAATGAAACCCATTCCATCCTTACCAACTAATTCAAATCCTGATTCTGCATGAGGTCCACCTATTGGCACTAGTTGATCCTGATACCTTACGGTAAACCCTATGGTATCCATATGAGCAAAGATTGCCGTCCTTGGCTCACCAAAAACCAGAATCAAATTATCCTGAAATTGATCACCATAGATGAGTTTAGGCTTAACACTCCATTCCGGACTATTTTTTTTCACATAGTCAATAATGAAATCTCTCATCAGGTGCTCACTCCCTGAGGGTGAGGGGATATCTATAAGTTTTTCTAATAATTTCATCTCGAAAAGGGCACAAAGATACCATTGCTGTAACACCCTCGCTCATAATTTTCGTATAAATTCACACGCTCATTTAGGATTGACTCGATGCCATTAATACTTAAATACCTGATTGTATTCGCTCTAAGTGCTGTGAAGATCATTTTTGGTCCTACACTGGGACTTGCCTATGGCTTTTCGATCATCGAAACCACCCTGCTTTCTCTTGGAGGCATGATGACCACCGTGTATTTATTTAGCTACTTCGGTCCGCAAATGAGACGGTTAACCCAACGAATATTTAGCAGAAGAAAGAAAAAGCGCTTCTCCAAGAAAACACGCCGGTTTGCTAAAATATGGAGAGCTTACGGCGTACCAGGCATTGCTTTTTTCACACCAATTTTACTTTCTCCTCCCGGTGGAGCGATCTTAGCTAATGCATTCGGCGGCAAACGCGGCGAAATCATCAAATGGATGTGGATATTCGGAGCACTTTGGTCGCTTATCCTGACCCTAATGGTGAAGTATGCTGGAGACTTGCTAGCTGAATATGGAATAATTTAACTTTCTTCGGATTCGTCATCCAGGATTTCAATATCCTGAATCAACACTCTTCTGGAGATAGCTTGACCTGTAGGCGTAGCGGCTAGTCCTCCTTGTGCCGTTTCCTTGTATTTGGCTTCCATCGAATTACCAATCTCACCCATAGCGTCTACACACTCATCTACTGGAATCACCGGACTTACATCCGCCAACGCAATTTGTGCGGATGAATTAGCGATAGCTGCTGCACTGGCATTTCTAACCACGCATGGAATCTCCACCAAACCTGCAACAGGGTCACACACCAACCCCAACATACACTGGATCGTTATGGCCACTGCATTAAACGATTGATCTATACTTCCTCCAAGTGCATAAACAATGGCAGCAGAGGCCATTGCCGCAGCTGAACCGGTCTCTGCCTGACATCCACCAACAGCACCTGCCAAGGATGCTCGTTTCTCTAAAATCAAAGCAACACCAGCTCCAACCAACAAGCCTTCCATGATTGTTTGATCAGGCAAGTCATGTATTTCCTGAAGCGTCACTAAAGTACCTGGCAAAATACCCGAAGCCCCAGCAGTCGGTGCTGCCACCACTTTCCCCATGCAGGAATTGACTTCTTTAGCAGCAAGTGCTCTAGAGATCAGCCTTTGAAACTCTGGAGACAAAACGGCTGTTGGGAAATTCGCAACTTTCTTAGCTCCTCCTTTGATCATACCAGAGTAGCTATTCATCTCTTTTGTCAAACCAGTCTGAACAGCATCCTTCATCACTTGATAGGCCTTACTAAGCCCTTCCCAAATGACTTCTTCAGACCTGCCTTTTTGTGAAACCTCGTACTCAAGTACAGGTTCATAAATTTTCAGATCGTTACTATCACAATACTGCTTCCATTCCTGGAAACTATCAAAAAGTATACTCATGGGTACGATGTTAATTTTGGGTAATACAAAGGTATATATGATTTCCATCCAAAGAGCATTCCAGAAAGTTTGAGTTTGATTGGCTCTGAGTTTCTATCTTTGCGCCCATGTTGAAAAATGATCTGATTGTAAGAGCTGCTAAAGGCGAAAAAGTTGAAAGAACACCGGTATGGTTAATGCGTCAGGCTGGACGTATTCTTCCTGAGTATCGTGCGGTAAGAGCTAAACTCAGTGGTTTCAAAGAATTGGTAGAAACTCCAGAGTTAGCAGCAGAAGTAACGATCCAACCAGTAGACTTACTAGGCGTAGACGCTGCGATCATTTTCTCTGACATTTTGGTAATTCCAGAAGCCATGGGATTAACGTATGAAATGGTGGAGAAAAAAGGACCACACTTCCCAAAAACAATCAATCAAGCCTCTGACTTAAACGATCTAAAAATCGCTACTCCTGAGGATCTCAACTACACCATCGAAGCAATTAAGATCACCAAAAGAGAACTTGACGGACGTGTACCTGTCATCGGATTTGCTGGTGCTCCATGGACGATATTCTCCTACATGGTAGAAGGTGGAGGATCTAAAACTTTTTCCAAAGCACGAAAAATGCTTTACAATGATCCTGCTCTTTCTGACAAATTACTGGAAATGATCACCGAGAGCACCATCTCCTACCTAAAAGCACAAGTAGAAGCAGGTGCTAACATGATTCAGATATTTGACTCATGGGCCGGTGTATTACCTCCAGAGCATTACAACAGATTCTCTTTGAAATACATAGAACAGATCGCTTCTGCAATCACGGAAGTTCCAGTTACTGTATTTGCCAAAGGTGCCTACTTCGCTCTAAAAGACATGAACAATGTAAGTTGCAGAACAGTGGGATTGGATTGGAACATGAATGTAGAGGAAGCAAGACAACTACTTCCAAACAAAACCTTACAAGGAAACCTTGATCCATGTGCGCTATATGGTTCTTTTGACCAGGTGGAAGCTGAAACCAAAAAGATGCTTGCACAATTTGAAGGTCATGCTCACATTGCGAACCTCGGTCATGGCGTGTATCCTGATACCGACCCGGAAAAAGTGAAGTGTTTTATTGAAACGGTAAAGGCTAACTAACTAGCGGATATTCTTAATTAGTTTTCTTTTCAATTCTTCTGGATCAAATGGCTTGGTGATGTAATCATTCATTCCAGCCATCAACACCTGTTCTTTCACACGGATTAAAGCTGATGCTGTTAGCGCCACAATTGGCACGGGATTTCTGAGAGAACGAATTTCTCTTGTAGCCTGGTAACCATCCATCACTGGCATTTGCAGATCCATCAGGATCAAATCGTAATTATTGGCCATAGCTTTCTCAACACCAAGTTGACCATTCTCAGCCACATCGATATCCATCTGCCAGTGCTTCAAAAACTTACTAGCAACCATCACATTGGTAGGGTTATCTTCCACCAGCAAGACCTTCTTATCTTTCAGTTTACTGATATCTTCATCAACAACCTTTTGACTGATCTTCAGCCGATCTTCCTGCCCTACTTTGAACCACTGAATGAAGTAAAAATTGGATCCTTTCCCATCTTCACTTTCCAACATGATCTTCACACCTTGTAATTCGAGTAATTTCTTGATGATAGCTAAGCCAAGGCCTGTACCGCCGAACTCTCGTGTCGTAGAAGTACTGGCCTGCATGAATCGCTCAAAAACTACTTTCTGCTTCTCTTTAGGAAT
>CAXEKM010000847.1:0-3458 GCA_963996645.1 uncultured Marinoscillum sp. | reverse complement strand
CTTGTTTGCTTTGTGGATGTTTCGGCGTGGTTAGGCCATCTTCTGTATTCAATGTCGGTGCCTTGAAGGCCTGCAAAGACTGAGTGACCTGATCAATAAATTGATAGTCTTCAGTTTTCATGAACTCCTCTTTTTCTTTGGCGGAAAGAGATCCGTTCAAATATTGCAATATGCGCTCCTGGTCTTTCATATCTTCTGAATTAAAAACAGGTGACCTTTAATTTTTCCTACCCAAGGTTAAATTTTTTTACCTAATTGCTCTTCAATGATACTCAGAGCCTTATAAATTCGCTTTTCTACCGCTTTCGTAGAAATCCCAAGTAGCTCAGCGATTTCTTTATGTCGTTTACCTTCCACACGATTCATCATTAAGGTAACCCGCTGATCTTCGGTAAGCGATTCCAATACGTTTTTTAGTTTGCTATCAAACTCTTTACTCTCTAATATATATTGTGGAGTTTGGTTGGATGTGTCAGTGCCATCATATTGATTGGCATAATTGAGAACAGTTTTTCTTCTGGAAATGGCATTGAGCATTTTATTGTTAGCGATCGTAAATAAATATCCACGTGCTTTTTCCAGTGTTACTTTGGCACAATTATCCCACAAGGTTGAAAAGGCTTCCTGTACAATGTCTAATGGGTCATTGTCTGCTCCGTACTTATAGTAAAGGACTTTGTGTAACTCTTCACTAAATGAGCGGAACAGTTGGTCGAAAACCTTTTCTTTACATACATTATCGGAGTTTTCTTTGGACATTTTCAAGATAAAATATTTCGGCAAGTTATGAGATTATGTAGGAAAAATGAATGGCTATCTGTTATAATAGTATCTGAATAGGATTCAATGTTCCTGAAGGAGAAATAGTTAACCCTTGAAAAATAATTTGGTGCATAGGAATAACACATATCGAACAAGCTTGATGCTGCTTTTAGTGGCTCTTCTCGGCCTAACAGGTTGTATGGAGAGCTATGAGGATGTGCAGTACCCTGATGAAAATGAGGTGATATCGCTCAATTCAAGTTTTGAGAGACAATTGATCAATATTACTTTATTGGACGGATCTATCGATAATGTGTTGGACAATGCTAGTTGTTTAACCGTGAAGCTTCCTGTCGAAGCTTATTTGAATGATGAGTTATACCAAATCAATACCTACAGTGATCTTCAAGCATTTGAGACTGCCTATCAGGAAGAGATTACCAGTAGAGATCAGTTCAGGCTGGTTTATCCAATTAGGGTAATTAATGAAAAATACCAGGAAACAGAAATTAGTAATGCCATTGATCTTGAGCTTCAGGCTCAGAATTGTGTAGAAGGAGGGACGGATTCCGATATCGAGTGTATTGATTTTGTCTATCCATTAGAAGTGGTATCCTATGATCCAATTTATCAAAGCGCAAAAGTTGAATCCATTCCAAATGATAATGAGCTCTATTATTTACTATCTAATAGAAAGACCGAAGAAGTGCTTGGGTTTGGGTACCCCATCACCGTTATGGATCACCAGGGAGAGCAAGTAGCGATTTCTGGAAATGATGCAATGCAAAACTTGATCAATGATGCAGTAAGTACCTGCGATGAAGGCGATGAGCCATTTGAGCTGGGAGGATTTACTCGTTTTGCTTCGCTTGAGTTGCTCATAACCGATGCACCGTTCCCAATAGATCTTGTGGAATCAGCTTTCATCACGATCAATAAAATTACTGCTGAATACGGTGATACTTCGGTGGTCTTGTCAGAGGAAGTACGCGAAATCAATATTTTTGAATTGAGAAATGGTTTGACAGAATCTTTATCTGATGTGCAAGTTCCGGTTGGGACTATTAGTTCATTCAGTCTAATCATTGAAGCTGCAGAGATCACATTAACTGATGGAAGAAATTTTGACTTGAACGTCCCTTCAGGAGATACAAGTGGTTTGAAAGTAAAGGTTTCTCCAGAGGTTGAGTTGTCCGAAGATGATGAAGTAACCATTTTGTTAGACTTTGATTTGTCGCAATCTTTTGTGCCACTAGGGAGCGATAACAGTCCCAATGGTATCCGCGGGTTCAATTTCAAGCCTACTGTAAAAGCGACCAATTTAGCTGCTTCAGGTACTATCAAAGGTATAGTAGTAGATTCGGATACTGATGAGGCTTTGTCCAATGTTCAGGTGTCTATATTTGATGATAATGATGATTTGTATACCACTACATTTACCGAATCCTCAGGAGAGTTTATCATTCTTGGTGTAGAAGAAGGTAGCTATACCGTTCGAATTGAAAAGGATGGTTATCTGACAGATTCACAGCAGGTTGAAGTAGTGGCTCTGGGCGAAGTAACTGTAAACATTGATATGTCGCCGGAGTAAATCCCTCAACTCTTTTCAATAAAATTTATTTTTTTTCAGAAAGCCGGTAGGAGAAATCATAAGCTGTCTGTTTCTACTATGAACACAAGCAGCAAACAAGTATGAATTTGAAAGCAAAAATATATTACTCACTTCTTATTGTATTAGTATCAGCACTTGTGCTGAGTAGTTGTAGTGACGATAACGAATCTACACATGGTACTTTAAGTGTGAGAATGACTGATGCCCCGTTTCCCACCGATGACGTATCAGAAGCAAACGTGACCGTTACTAAGGTCGAGGTAAGAGGTAAAGGAGAAAGTCAGGGAAGTCCTTTTGTGACTTTGACAGAAGAGCCTGCTTCTTATAATCTATTGGATCTTACCAATGGAGTAACAGCCAGTCTGGTTGACCTGGAAGTGCCAGTAGGTACTTACGACCTGGTACGCGTTTACGTGTCAGAAGCGAGTGTAGTATTGAAAGATGGTACTACGTATGATCTATCAGTTCCTAGTGGATCATCTTCTGGAATCAAAGTTTTTATTAGCCCATCCATTGAAGTTGTTGGTGGCCTCACATCAGAGTTATTGTTAGACTTTGATGTAGCCAACTCATTTGTTCCTCAAGGAAATGCGAAAGATGGATACAATGGCTTTACATTCAAGCCAACTATCAAAGCAACGAATTTATCGACTGCTGGTCGATTGGTAGGATCTGTAACAGACAGCTTAAGTGCTGTTGCTGAAGGTGCGCAAGTATCTGTTTACGCTGCAGATACCTTCAATACGAGTTCATTTACTGACGCTGATGGATCTTACGCTATCCTAGGGCTGGAAGCTGGATCATATGATGTAGTTTTTGAGTATTTAACATATGATTCAATTGTAGTTGAGGATGTGACTATCAACGCTGCAAATGTTACTACGCAGGACGTAGAGTTTCCTGTCCAGTAATGGAGAAAGAAATATGAGAGTGGTTGCTCATATGTGTAAGATGCACGTTGGTTGCTAACGTGAGTGAAGCACAGGCTGGAACATTTCGTTCCAGCTTTTTTTATTTCTAGGGAGTGAACTTCCTGGAATAAAATGATTTAACTTTGCAAACAGAACGGGATATCTCGTTCTTT
>CAXEKM010000846.1:0-2098 GCA_963996645.1 uncultured Marinoscillum sp. | reverse complement strand
TCAATGCCTTAATTCCGTTTCCTAATCAGAGTTCCTACAACGTTTCCAAATATGCTATTTGTGGCATGAATGAGTCTTTGCAACAGGAACTGAATGGCACTACAGTCAAAGTAATGACTGTTTTTCCTGGAGGTGTAAAAACCAATATTGTCAACAACAGTAAATTCGTAAGAGGTCCAAAAGAAGGCATGTCTCAGGAGGAATCTGCGGCATTATTTAAGAAAGTAGCGATGACTTCCGCTCCACGTGCAGCTAGAATTATTGTACGAGGAATTCGAAGAGGCAAAAAGCGAGTAAAAGTAGGTCCAGATGCTTATTTGTTTGATTTCTTAAAGCGATTGGCGCCAAAATTCTCCGTTTGGTTAGTTGGAAAGCTGGCTAGTGCCTGATTTCTTCCAGTAAGTTTTTTTAGAAAGTTTAAGATCTCATGTAACTTTTTGATCTGCCTGTGGCACATACTACAAAAGGTTAACATTTGAGACATACAGAACGTCAGGAATTCATCAAGTATTACGAACCTATTCACTCATCTTTGGATAGGTACTGCCGGGTTATTTCAGGCAATAAAATGGATGGTGAAGACCTGCTACATGATACCGTTCTCACCACTCTCAATAGCTTTTCCAAATTAGAAAATAAACAAGCATTGTTATCCTATATGTTTTCTGTGGCGTCAAGGATTCACTTTAAACGTGCCAGAAGAAAGAAGTTTTATTCCGAATGGGATTCAGCAGAACTGGAACATTTTCTTGGTAATGGAGCGGATTTGGATAGGCAATTAGAGTTTCAGATGATTTATGAAAAGATGATGACACTTCCAGACAGGATGAAGGAGACTTTGATTCTTTTCTATGTCAGTGATCTGAAAATGGAAGAGATTCATCAGGTTCAGGGTGGGAGTTTGAGTGGTGTGAAGTTGAGGTTGAAGCGAGGTAAGGAGAAACTCCTCAAAATGTTAACCGACAAAGAAAAATCAACATTGATCTATATGCTTTCACTATGAGTTATGATCAAAACGATATAGATAAGTTTTTCTCTACACTTCATGAAGTGCCTGAGAATGTTTCAATAAAAAAGGTGCACCAATTAATTAATCATCCACCAGCACAGGCCAGGCTGGTGGAAACAAATTCAATTAAACCTTTTGTAATTATGAGTATAGTAACGAGTGTAATTATTGCTACTACGTGGTTTTTATGGCCTTCCGCTGAGGAAAATGAAAGTGAGCTGAAGTTAGAGCGAATTGAGCATTTTCCCGAAGTGAAGGTTCCTGAACGGAAAACTGAAATCGTTTTAGAGTCTCTACCTGTTGATGTAACAACATCTGAAGAAGTACAACCGATTAAACAGAGTGGGGACGCTGCTACCATAGAATCACAACCAGCAATCACTCCAAGTGATCAACAGGTGATGGTTGAGAACGCAGATGAAGAGATTATTTCTCAAGAAGCCTACCTGACGGATTGTGGTTGGTCTAATGATCAAGTCATTCCAGCCGATGATATGGTGCTTCAATTGACGGTTGAAGAGCTTTCAAGACTTGGATTTGAATATGAGGAATCCGAAAAGAAAATGGGTTTGTATTATTTGAATGAACATGAAGATATTGTTAGCTCGTTTTTAATGGATTGGAAGAAGAAAGGAAGCACTACTTTTAGAAGTACGTGGGCACCGCAACGTTCTTCTGATAATGATAATATTAAAAAGGATCCTTCCCATTTTGATTTTTATCCCTTGTTCATGACAGATTTTACAGGTGAGTCCGTAAGAGGTGCAGTAATTCCAGGATCAGCAAAAATGGATCAAAGAGATTTGTATGTAGGAATTAAGCTGAATCAACAAGTCTCGTCGTTATTTGATCAGGAGCAAACACTTTGGTTTCAACCCACAGAGTCTTTTTTGGCTCTCTTACCTGATAGATATGACTACTTATCTGAAACTGTGAAATGTATTCAGGAACTAAGAGGTCAAACAGGCAGAACCAACATTGTCTCACATTATCATAACTCCATGATGGAAGGGATCCAAGCATTAGAGTTACCTCAGGATAAGTTGGAACAGATGGGATTCGAATTCAGTAATAACCGGATTGAATATT
>CAXEKM010000845.1:0-2978 GCA_963996645.1 uncultured Marinoscillum sp. | reverse complement strand
GCTTGATAGATGCAAAAAGGCCAATAAAAAATGCCAGAAAAGAAAATATCTCTACCACTAGCCCTTTCATGTACCCTTTTATCGCTCCGATAATGAAGATTACAATGAAAAATATATCTAAGTAATTCACTCGTGATTCTTATTGATTCAATAGCACTTTAACCTTTGCAGAGATCGCCTTTCCATCCGCTTTTCCAGCCAATTTTTTAGTAGCCGCACCCATTACTTTACCCATATCCTGCGGGCCAGAAGCTCCAACCTCAGCAATGATAGCTTTCAACTCCGCTTCTATTTCTTCCTCGGTCAGTTGTTTTGGCAAAAACTCCTCTATTACTTCCAACTCACTTTGTTCTTTTGCTGCAAGGTCTTCTCTTCCCTGCTCTGTGAAGATTTCTAAAGAGTCTTTTCTTTGTTTAGCTGCTTTGGTCAACAACTTCAATTCTGCATCTTCAGAAAGTCCATCACCACCACCTTTTTCCGTCTCAGCCAATAAAATCAAGGCTTTGATAGCTCTCAAGGGAGTTAAGCGCTCCTTTTGCTTATTCAACATCGCTTGCTTGATTTCTGCTTCTATTTTAGTTTTTAAACTCATAATCTATTTTTTCTGAACAAATTTGCTTTGAAATAACGTTGATCATTCATGACCAAACTTAGCGTAAACATCAACAAAATTGCAACGTTGCGCAACGCTCGAGGGGGGAATAATCCCAATGTAGTGCAAACGGCAATTGATTGCGAAAGATTCGGAGCACAAGGAATAACTGTTCATCCCAGACCTGATGAAAGACACATTACTTATAAAGATGTGATGGAGTTAAAGGATGTGGTAACAACAGAATTCAATATTGAAGGATACCCAGATGATCGCTTCATGGAAATCATTGAAAAGGTTCGTCCTGCCCAGGCAACGCTCGTTCCTGATGGCCCAGATGTATTGACCTCTTGTGCAGGATGGGACACTGTTACTAATGAATCTAAGCTGTCTGAAATAATTAAAACCATCAATAACTGGGGAGTTAGAACATCTGTTTTTGTAGATCCGGACATAAAAATGGTAGAGGGTGCCTCTAAAATAGGAGCACATAGAATAGAACTATATACAGAGCCATACGCGAGCGGATATTCGGAAGATAAAGTAACAGCAACAGCCTCATATGTAGCCGCTGCTAAAAGAGCCAAAGAACTCGAACTTGGCTTAAATGCTGGACACGATTTGGATCTGGACAACCTTAAATACCTTAAAGAAAACATTCCATATCTCGATGAAGTATCTATAGGGCATGCATTGATCTGTGATGCGCTCTATTATGGATTAGAAAACACCATCCAGATGTATTTAAGACAGCTTCAAGAACATTAATTACATGAAATTAAACTTTAGAAAATACGGTTCCGGACATCCATTATTTGTTTTACATGGAGTATTTGGTTCTTCGGACAATTGGCAAACACTAGGCAAAGGTTTTAGTGAACACTTCACTACATACCTCATAGACCTAAGAAATCATGGCAATTCACCTCACAGTGATGAGATGAACTATCAAGTGATGACCGATGATCTTTTAGAATTGATGGAAGATGAGGGACTTGAATCTATTTATTTGGTAGGTCACTCTATGGGAGGTAAAACTGCCATGCATTTTGCGACCATGAATCCAGATAAGGTTGACAAACTGATTGTTGTAGACATTGCTCCGAAGTATTATCCTCCACATCATCAGCAGATCTTTGAAGGATTTCATTCGATCAATCTAGAAACGCTCCAATCACGAAAGGAAGCCGATGATCAAATGGCTAAGGTTATCACGGAATTCGGAGTTCGCCAATTTATTCTTAAAAACCTTGGAAGAGATCCTGACAACAACTTCGAATGGAAACTTAACCTTTCAGCAATAGAAGCCAATATCGATCAGGTAGGAAGTGGAATTGCTGACAATGCTGTTTATGAAAAACCAACACTATTCATTGGTGGTAAGAAGAGCAATTATATTAAAGAAGAAGATTACTCGTTAATATCAAGCCATTTCCCAGAAGCTAAAATAGAAATGCTCGATGGAGCAGGTCACTGGGTGCACGCCGAGAAACCTAAGGAGCTTTTTGAATTGGTGATTGATTTCTTATCATGAGTAAAGGATCTCTATTTCTAATTCCTACTTACCTATCCGAATCCAATGAAGCTAATTTTTTGGCTCCTATGGTTCTTGACGTGGTGAAGAACACTCAGCACTATCTGGTGGAGAATGTGCGTACGGCTCGTAGGTTTATCAGCAGTCTAAAACTCGGACTGGATATTTCTGAACTGAAGTTTGAAGTATTGGATAAGAAATCTTCACCTGCAGAAGTCAGTTCCAGAATGAATTGGATCAACCAAGGGCATGATGTTGGAGTAATTTCTGAAGCTGGTCTCCCAGGACTTGCAGATCCAGGTAGTTTGGCAGTTGCGTTTGCCCATCAAAATAACATAAGAGTATTTCCTTTGCCTGGACCATCATCCATTCAAACTGCGGTTATTGGATCCGGATTCAGTGGACAGCAGTTCACATTTCATGGGTACTTACCTATTCAAAAATCAGATAGAGCAAAATCCATTAAGAAGTTAGAGCTAGACCTGAGATCAAACAGTTATACACAGGTGTTCATGGAAACTCCGTTTAGAAATAATCAATTAATGGAAGACCTAACTAAAAACCTGTCAGGGAATACTTTGCTCAGTGTAAGTTCAGATATTTTTGGCAGTCAAGAATTCATCAAAACCTTGCCTATCTCTCAGTGGAAGAAAGAAAAGGTGGATTTACACAAAATACCAACCGTGTATTGTATTGGTCAATTCACATAAAAAGTGTACAGAATTCACCGAAAATCATAAATTTGCAGCCCTAAATAACTATAAAGTATGTCATATCTATTTACTTCAGAATCAGTCTCAGAAGGACACCCAGATAAAATTGCGGATCAGATATCAGATGCATTGGTAGATC
>CAXEKM010000844.1:0-4201 GCA_963996645.1 uncultured Marinoscillum sp. | reverse complement strand
CAATATTTCCTACTATAACTTGTATGATTCCTACGGAAATTAGAACCATGAACATCGGCCCAAACTCACCAAACTGAACTACCGCAAATAATGCGGGGAATAAAGTGGCTATTAAAGAACCAATCGTAGGAATGTAATTCAAAACAAAAATTAAAATGGCCCAGAATATAGGTGCATCCACACCTATTATTAGAAGGGCGATATAACTAAGAATACCTGTTATGAGACTTACTATTGTTTTTAAGGTAAGGTACTTACTGATGCTGTGGTCCATTTTTTGAAATAGCGCCACAATTTTCTTTTTACGTTTCTCATCAGAATATAGGGCGTTGAGTTTGTGTTCGAAAACAGATTCTTCCAATAGTAGAAACAAGACATATATAAGTATCAGGAACGAATTGCCTAGTAATACTGAGATATGTTCGAATAGGGTTGAGGCTGTTGCTGCCAAATCCAATTCCTGAATATACTTCAACGCCTGATCACTTATATCTACACCAGTCAAAGCATTGATTTGTAAAAGGCTTTTATCAAGATTGCTTTCATAGAGCTCTATAGATTCCAAAAGATCAGACATACTAACATAGAGTAATTCTAGAAGTAATAGTATCACCGCATTGATGACAATAAATCCGATGGTACTTTGCAGCCACATTGGGCAGTTTTTTCTTAGCCAGGGCACTTGCTGAATGTTCTCTCTCAACTCATGAATGATGAACCATATGAGTAGTGCAATAATAAAAGGGATGGCATATTCTCTAGAATAGATGAGAATAACTGTGATTGATAAGATGATTATCAGTAAATGAGAGGCTTTCTTAAGATCCAATTTATTATTCATAGAGAAAAGATAGCATTCCGCATTCAGTTATTGTATGCCGCCCGATTTTTTTTTCTTTTCTGGTGGAATATTAAATTTTTATGATGAAATTGTAAAAATGAGTTTAGGAAAAGTGGTTGCGGTTAACAATATTGAAAAATTACAACCGATATTGTTAATAATGCAATAATTATAGTGTTCTACCTAAAATTGGGTATGGTATCTATGTTAGATTTTTCCTAGGTTTGTTGTGGTTTTATAAGGAGCCGCCTATTTCCCTTCTTTAAAAACCGCCAAAATTGATTTTTCAACCCTAACCATTTACACTTATGCGAAAATGTGTTTTGGTCTCTCTAGCTATTTTGCTGAGTTGGGGTACTCTTTTTGCTCAAGACGAAGATTCATCGTCTGGGAGCGAAGGTGGGTACTTTGATGCCGGTGATTTAGCCTTCGAGATCACAGGGAGTCCTTTTGCAACTACAGGAGGATCCTTACTTAGCTTTGGTTCTTTGAGAGCCAGGTATGCGGTTACTACTAACATTGTCCCTAGGCTGGGCATTGAGATGTATTTAAGTAACACGCAAAATACGCCCGATGCTGTTTACAATAGCAGCTCTTACACTTTGAGACCAGGATGCGAATATCACTTCGCCATTCAGGATGGTTTCAGATCTTATGCGGCATTTGATTTTATTGTAGGCCAAAGATTTGCTAGTAGCGAATCAACTACTTCCTACAGTGTCGACGGTGCTACTAGTGTTAATACAAGTTCTGGAACAGCCAACGGTGTTGGCTATTTTATGTTTGGTGTTGGTGCCGGAGTTGGTGCTGAATACCATTTCAATTCCAGATTTTACATTGGTACAGAAGTCGGATTCAATTTGTTTCAGCAGTACAAAAATGAAGTTTATGTGGATGGTGAACTATTTATGGATAAAACCAAAAGTAGTTACGTGAACATGAATACCATGAGTACGCTTCGAGTTGGATTTAAATTTCTTTAATTAAATCACTGCAAAAATGAGAAATAAATACAAACAAAATATTTTGCAAAGTGCGAAAGGGCTGCTTGTCATTCTGATAAGCTTTTTTGCATTTTCGGCAATTGGACAAACCGTCACAGCGGATGCTCCTGGAAATATAATCCAATATGTAGGAGAGGATTCTACCTATATATACAATGCGTCTGGTTTTGAAGCTGGAACAGAGTTTTTGCTTTTCTATCACGATGGATCATCCATCGATTTAGCTGATAGCACAAGTGAAGATTACCTGTTGAGTAGAACGACCACTCAAGGTTCAAATGTAAGTGTCAATTTTACATGGGCTGAAGGTCTTTCTACACTGTCACTTTATGCTGTTACAGGTGATGACTATGGTAATGCTTTAGATAGCATTGTCTTCACTAGTGATGACGTAACAACATCAGGTACTGCTGCTAATTGGGAGTTTAATCTTGCCAATTCACGTAGCCTAACTACAGATCCTGTTGACTTAACAGGTTCAGATACTGTTTTGATTAGCTTTGAATTTGATGAATTAAATGATGATATCTATACGACAGATACTGTGAATTTCGTCAAATTCTACTATTCAACTAATGGAACAACATTTACTGCTTTAGAAGAAGAGAATGCTGGAACTGATACGATTGCATTTGATGGAAGTAAGGAATTTGCATTGCCAGTTGCTGCTTATACTTCATCTGTAACTTTCAGAATTGCTCAAGCAGGATCTGGTTTAGGAGTAAATGAAAAAGCTTGGTCAGTTAGCGACTTGGCAATTGTAACTGAGTCTCCCTATGAATTGGTAACCAGTGTGACACCTGGAAACCCTCTAGATAGCGCATATACTGTTTTAAATCCAACAGTAACTCTTGATACTATGTTGGTTTCAAGTGGTGATACTTTATTGGCTGGTCCTTATGATGAATTTGCTGGTGAGCAAATCACAATATTTGGTAGTGTTACGGCTGGTATTGACATGTCACAATATAAGTATGGAGTAGTGTTTACCTCAAATTTTGATGTATTCTACCTTAGTGGTGAGACTTACACTGCTAATCCTGATGGAAATGCTGCCACAAACGATTTTAGAATAGTTGGTACTATTCCTGCCGACGTTGATTATGATGATTACAAAATTCATTTAGCGGCGTATGATGCGGCTGATAGTAAGTTACTAGTATCAAATAGCTACCTTCCTAATTTCTCATCGTCTGATATCGATGATATCACTCTTGAGAATGGAGAGGTTGATGGAGCAATACTTAAGTTCGATGGCGATGGAGAACGTTCAGTTACCTTCCCAGCATTGGATCTAACATCTATGGAAAATGATTCGATGGTGTTCAGGTTATCAAGAAGTTCTGCTTTCTTAAGCCCTGCTGGTACAGGTTTATTAGTTGAGTTTTCTGCGGATGGTGGAGCTTTCACTACTCTAGAGTCAACTACGCTTAATGCCCTTCCACAATCTGCAGGATATACTGAATTTACGATTTATGCTGATGATTATCCATCGGGTATGGTGTCTTCTTCTACAATATTCAGAGTTAGACAAGCTAGCAATAACGGGGCGAGTCTTGATACTTGGTCATTAAGTATGTTTAATGTCTACGGAAATGGTAATCAAATTGAATATGTAAATGATGTAGAGGAAGACTTTACAGTATACAGACCATATATTTCATTGGATCCATTGAGCATTTCTTCGGATAATTTACCTTATCCAATGACTGAGCAAACTTTCACTTACAGCATTGATTCTGGAGCTTTTGCTGCAGGGACTTCAGCTAGATTGGTATTAGATGCTGCGCCTTTGGATGATACAGTGGCTCTTGATATTATTCTTGCGAACATCGCTGATGTTACAGCGGGTACGACAACCTTTAATGTTCCGATATTAGAAGCTGGAGATTATGATTTATATCTATACGTAAATGGAGAGCGCTATGACGAAGTAGCACTAGAAATTTACGGTATTGACATTGAGATCACTGATGTAACATTTGATATGCCTGTGGAAATCGCAGGGGATGATTATGGTGTTCCGGGTTCTACGTTTACAGTTTCTTATGATCTTGAAGGTGAGCCAGGTGATGATACCCAGTTGATACTTACTCTACACAATGGTGATGACGAAGATGCGTCTGACTATGAGTCTATTCAATTGAATGCGACAGAAACTTTGGATGGTACAATTACTGGTACGCTTCCTCAGAACTTTAGATACTCTGGTTCTGATAAGCTGACTTTAGGAATCACTACCGGGTTGTTTGATTTTGGTTCCCCCTTCAATACACTTTATGATGTAGATGTGCTTAATGAGGAGCTTGACGACTATTTTGAAATATTGACCGGAACTCAAGAGTACGATGGTGCT
>CAXEKM010000843.1:0-2975 GCA_963996645.1 uncultured Marinoscillum sp. | reverse complement strand
TAACCGGAATGTCTACAGCCGCATCCTTCAAAGAAAAACACCCTGCAGCGAATGTACTCATCATCGAAAGAGGCACACTTCCAACCGGAGCTAGTACCAAAAATGCTGGTTTCGCCTGTTTCGGTAGTATCTCGGAGTTAGCGATTGATAGAAAAACTCTTGGAGACGATGGCATGTCCTCCTTGGTCAGCAGAAGATACGCCGGACTTCAAAAGACGATCTCAAGACTTGGTGAATCTAATATTGGTCTGTTGAAACAAGGTGGTTACGAACTATTAAGAGAAGACACCAACTACTATCTGGACCATATGGATGAGGTAAACAGGATCCTCAAGCCACTTTTTAACAAACCTGTATTTGTAGATGCCACAGAACGACTGAAAAATTTTGGATTCGGTCAAACCTCATCAATAGTTTTCAATCCGTTTGAAGCACAGTTGCATACTGGAAAATTGATGAAGAGCTTATGGCAATATTGCGGTGAACTGGGCATACAAATTATCACCGGAACCAAAGTAGAAGAAATTCTGGATGATGCGAATGGAGTCCGTATTATTTCACCGGCCCATTCTTTTCATTCAAAAGCAGTGGCTATTTGCACCAACGCCTTTACTCCAGCATTGATAAAAGAGCAACTAAACATTCAACCAGGTCGTGGTATGGTTATGCTCATCAATCCCAAAAAACCACTCCCATGCCAGGGGACATTCCACTATGATGAAGGCTATTTTTACTTCCGTAATTTTGAAGATCGGGTGATTTTTGGTGGTGGAAGAAATGTGGCTATTGAGGAAGAAAACACCACCGAATTTGGTCTAAATGCTATAATTGAGGAAAAACTTCTCGAAGATCTAAAAAATATCATTTTGCCAAACATTGACTTTGAAGTAGAGATGAAATGGTCAGGCATCATGGCATTCGGAGACACTAAAGCCCCGATAGTGAAGAAGTTAGCTTCAAGACAATACCTTGGAGTACGTCTTGGAGGCATGGGTGTAGCTCTTGGAAGTTTAGTGGGTGAAGAACTTGCTTCTGAAATATCCCAAAATCATTTTTGAAATTTGTGTTAACTTTTCGTTTTGCAAAAAATCTATTGAATGGCAATTAAGCGACCTCCTACTTTATTTGAAGCTTTTATACCGGTTCTTTTTCTTATAGGATTACTCTCCATAAACGTTAGCATTTTTGGAGATGATGCGCTCTCAGGCTCCAATCAAATCGTACTTATTTTATCCGCTGCAGTGGCTGCACTAGTTGCTGCAAGACTGGGATATAAGTGGGACGAAATACAGGATGGCATTGTAAGAAGTATCAGCTCTGCCATGACTTCATTATTGATCCTTTTGTTGATCGGATCATTGGCCGGCACCTGGTTACTGAGTGGGATTGTACCTGCCATGATCTATTACGGACTTCAAATATTGAATCCCTCTATCTTTCTGTTTGCTGCATGTATCGTTTGTTCCATTGTGTCAGTTGCTACAGGAAGCTCATGGACCACTGCTGCTACAGTAGGTATTGCATTGATAGGCATTGGAAAAGCTCTTGGTGTTTCTGAAGGAATGATTGCAGGAGCAATCCTTTCTGGGGCATATTTCGGAGATAAAATGTCACCATTATCTGATACAACCAACCTGGCACCTGCAATGGCTGGAACTGACTTGTTCACACATATCAGATACATGGCTTTAACAACTGTGCCGAGTATTACGATCACTTTGATTATTTTCCTTGTTCTTGGATTTACCCAATCCACCTCTGGTACGGCCGTTGAAACACAAGAAATTTTAGATGCAATCAATGGCCAATTCTACATTTCTGGATGGCTGTTTATCGTACCAGTAGTGGTAGTCATCATGATTGTGAGAAAAGTACCTGCTATTCCTGCATTACTAGCAGGAACATTGCTAGGAGCTGTATTTGCTCTGATCTTCCAACCTGATCTTGTAGCGGGCATTGGTGGTAGCATGACTGCTTCAGGCATGTTCGTCGGTATCATGAAATCACTTTACGGAGACATTTCCATTACAACCTCTAATGACATGGTCAATGAATTGTTAACCAGTGGAGGAATGTATGGCATGCTTGGCACCATCTGGCTGATCCTTTCAGCCATGATCTTCGGTGGTGTGATGGAAGCCTCAGGCATGCTCAAACGTATTGCTAAAGCAATCATCAGCCTGGTGAACAGCACTGGAGCACTGGTTGCTTCAACGGTAGGAACCTGCGTATTCTTTAATATTACAGCTTCAGACCAATACCTGGCTATTGTAGTTCCAGGAAGAATGTATGCAGACATTTACAAACGCAAAGGACTAGCTCCAGAAAATCTAAGCAGAACCTTAGAAGATTCAGGTACAGTAACATCAGTATTGATTCCATGGAATACTTGTGGAGCCTATCACTCCAAAGTCTTGGGAGTAGCAACAGGTGAATACTTCATGTATTGCTTTTTTAATATTATAAGCCCACTTATGACCATGGTTTATGCGTTTGTTGGAATAAAAATTAAGAAATTAGCGACAGAGTAAACCCCATGTTCCCAAGTCATATACCCAAGGAAGAAATCAAACATTTACCGCTGATGAAATTCAGCGGCACTATTCATCTCATCAAATCGGAAGAAGAGTTGAATGATGCGCTCAAAGTCCTACTGCGAGAGCCATTCCTTGGATTTGACACAGAAACCAAACCTACTTTCAACAAAGGGGAATACAATCAAACTGCATTGATCCAACTGTCCACCATGACGGATGCCTATATCATTCGGGTAAAGGATCTTGGCATCAACAATCCATTGAAGAACCTACTGGAAGATCGTGAGGTATTAAAAGTGGGCATTAGTATCAGAGATGACATCAAGGAATTGAAGAAGCTTAGGCCTTTCAGACCTGGTGGGTTTACTGATCTGAATGACATTGCAGCCGATCTCGGAATTACTCAAATAGGTATGCGTAGTTTAGCTGGAATTTTCC
>CAXEKM010000842.1:0-4468 GCA_963996645.1 uncultured Marinoscillum sp. | reverse complement strand
TAATCCTCAGCATTCTTTTCGTGTCCTTTTTTATCGCGAGAGACCCAAAGTCCAACCCCAACGATCAATAGACAATATCCTACAAAGACAATTATGTCCGCAGTTGAAAAATCCATAGTGCTAGATATGATTTAAAAATTGCATTTTAATGAGAGCCCCAAACTTATGCAATATGGAATTGCTGAATTCAAAATTTGAATCCTATTTTTTCAAAAAAATGAAATTTTTTATGCTGTACGATCAGAATAAAGACAAGAGACCGAATTATCAGCTGGCTGCAGCTGAAAGTTGTTCTTTTTTCTCCTGTTTCATGATCTTCTTTTTCTCTTGATTCAATAGGAAGGATTCCAATCCACCTTCGAAGAATTTCAAACCGATGGCTAGAATAAGTTTAATGAATAGACCTACATAGTCTTTCAAGCTATTGAAGAAATTGCCAAGATCCATTGAAGCTAAATAGCTCTGTATGGCATCTTCTACAAAGAGTTCTTCTAATAGGAATAAGATAATGGCTAAAAAGAATAGGGCAGTGGTAGCTCTTCTACCAACTTTGGCCTCAGCTAGTTCGCTAATGGTGTTTTCTAGCTGAGAGTTTTTATCCTTGATTTCCTCGTTTTGTTCACGAATCTGGATGTTGGCGTTATCTAACTTCTTCTGTAGACGGTCAGATACACGGGTAATTACTTTGGCTTGAGCTACGAGTTCTTCATAGTCATCACCAAAAGATTCAAGATCCTGTTTATAGATAGCATGCGTATCTAATTTGGATCTAAAGTCCTTTAGACGTTTTACTTCCTCATGGTAAAGTTCCTTAGGTCTTTCCATTTAATGCGGACTCCAAAATCAAAATTCTTCAATTTCGAGGAAGTTGAAATCAAGATCAAGTAGATCGGCATAATCTTCTCCTGCTTCCATCATGTCCTCATCATCCTCTTCATAGTACCAGTTGATTTTGATCTCTTTGCCTTCATCACTAATCTTACTTAGCTTTTTGAATAGATCAAAAAGACATTTGGATGAACTCGTATTAAAATATTCAAATGAGAAATTTGCAGTGAATTCGTCTCCTCCACTCTCTGCAAACTCATCTAAACTATCTATGATCTTCTGGTAGAATAATATAGAGTTCTCAGGGCTCGATCTACCCTTTATCTCCAATACTCCTTGGTCAGGATCAAAGTTTACTAATGGTGTTACCCTCGTTGGCTCAATAAAAAACTTTTCCATAAGGTTGTTTCACAGCTTTTTCTGCTCAGTAGCCTATACTTCTCTAGGCAATCTTACCTGCAATGTAAAATAGGTTACATTGTCGGTCACTGGTTGAAATTTATATCTTAACTTCTGTCCGCCGGTCTTTCTTGCAATATCGATAAATCCCAGACCTCCTGTCCCTTTGTCCGAAAACTCTTGTTCATTAAGAGCTTTTTTGTACAAAGCACGAAGTTCATCAGGTTCAACCGAATTTATATCATCAATTCGTGATTTTATTTCCTCTAATTTCTCAGTAGGAACATAGTTACCTGTCTGTAAACTATAAAATCTTTTTCTAGCTGCAATCAAAATAAGCGCTGATCTGGAATCATAACTGCTGATCCGGATTTCATCTGCATTCACTTCGTCCAGGTGATAGTAGAGATTTTGTATCGTCTCAGTAGCTACGTTGTAAAATTTCTTCTTCACCTTTCGGTTTTCCTCTAGTTCTTCCAATCTTTCTTCAAGAGTGGCAATCATAGAAGTTACTAAGTCAAAGGTTAATTCACCCTTGTACATCAAAATAATATTTTGATCATAAATATTCTTATAACTTCTTAGGTAATCCATGCGATTTATATGTGATAATTCACTGTTTGGTTTTTACAAAACAGTCAGCTTCGAATTCGAAAAGTAATGACTATTTTGGTATTAAACCAAATGTTTAATTATTAAAATGTCAAATCCTTAAAATACAGTGAGTTATAGGTTAGGTCTAGTGGGCACTGTTTACTTATTGACTGCAATATAATGCTGATTGATTCTTTTTTTATACCAAATGATATCTAAATGCTTTTTGAAATGTTGTTTGTGACAGAAATATTAGATAAAATGCATGATGATTCAAGTTGGAATATTCAGAGATTTTGAACTTCAACGAGAACCAGTGGTATTTGAACTTAAGTAATCAGTCTCTTGAGAATAAGCTGAATTAAGCTTTATTTTGTGGATTGTTCTATGGACTTTTCTAATATTCGGCGGTATTTGAAAAGATTGATTAAATTTAAGATTGCTGAGATAGTCCATTACTAACCAACCATTACCAAGTATGTTAAAGAAGGATCTTTACGCTATAGCCTACGTGTTGACAGCCATCATTGTTGCGGGTTCAGTAGCATATTACATCTTCTTCGTCCAGAAAGATTTAATTGACAACTTTAATGATGACCCTGTTACGGTTAGAGTTGCCGCTGATCAGACTGCCATGGGGCAGCAAATAGTGAAAGCAGCTCTAGGTATGGGGTATTCCAACACAGAAAGAAATTTTACGATTTTCCAAACTGAACTGGGGAGAATATTACCCATCTGGAGAAGAGGGCATGAAGCATTGAAAAATGGAAACCCAGATATGGGTATTCAGCCGTTTTCTCCGAGTAGTGAATATCAGCAGTTGCAGGAAAATCTGAAATTCTACTTCGCAGAAATGAATACCAATGCCAGCAACTTGTTGGACAATGTATACACCGAAAACAAATCAGACATTAATGCCTTGTCGCTGAGAACAAGTATTCAAACACTTCTCAACACGGTAAGGAATTACGAAACAGCATCAAGAGCGATTTCTGAATATTGGGTGAATGAATCACAATCCTACAAAACAGGTTATAGCTTGATTGAAAAGATTGTCTTTGGAGCCTTTTTAGGGTTCTTGTTGATTCAGGGATTCTTTGTATTCCGTCCATTGGTAAAGTTGGCGGGTGATAACTACTTATCTGCAAATAAGGCCTACATCAAAGTAAAGAAATCAGAGGAGCAATTGAAGATCAACTTCCAAAAGCAAAAGTTGATCAACAAGAAACTTTATCAATCTCGAAAGGAACTCGAGCAGAACAACACCAAATTACAGGATTCCGAGGCCAAGTTGCTCAAGTCTTCTGAAGAGCAAATCAGAATTAACGAGAAATTGATCAAGGCACAGGATGACTTGAACGATGCCTACAAAAAATTACAGGATTCTGAAGAGGAAATTAGAGAGTTGGCGGATAAGCAGTTGCTCGATAACGAGAAACTATTCTTAGCTGAGAAAAAGCTGAAAGAAACACTTAAGAAGGAGCAGGACTCAAAAGAAGAGTTGAATAAAGCTCTTGAGTCTTTGAAAGGTACCCAATCACAATTGGTACACTCTGAAAAGATGGCATCGCTTGGTCAGTTGACAGCTGGTATTGCTCATGAGATCAATAACCCGATCAACTTTATCTCTAGTGGGATGGTGTCTATCAAGATGTCCATCGAGTCATTAAGAGAGATAGCAGAAGAATACTCTCGACTAGATGAAGGAGATGCGGATCTGGAAGAAGTAATAGAGAATATAAAAGAACTGAAAGAAGAACACGAGTACGAGGAGATCTTGGAAGAACTTGATGAATTGATCAAGGACGTAAACTACGGGGTAACCAGAACAATCGAGATTGTAAAAGGTTTACGTGTATTCTCCAGACTTGATGAAGAGGAAGTTAAGCAGGCAAATGTTAATGAAAACATTGATGCGACACTTACCCTACTTAGAAACAAAACGAAAAACAGAATCAAAGTATCTAAATACTATGATGAGAAGATGAATGAGATTGAATGTTATCCTGGGCAGTTGAACCAGGTCTTCATGAACATTCTGAATAATGGTATTCAAGCTATTCCTGACGACAGGAAAGATGGTGAGATAACGATCTATACGGAAGAGTTGGAGGATGAAGTAGTTATCAGATTAAAAGATAATGGCTCCGGAATTCCAGAGAAAATCAAAAACAGAATTTGGGAACCATTCTTTACAACTAAAGCTGTTGGAGTTGGTACAGGACTCGGAATGTCTATTACCTATGGTATCATTGAAAAACACGGTGGTAAAATTGAGTTTACCAGTGAGGAGAACAAGGGTACTGAGTTTGTAATTACTCTACCAAAATCGGTAAGAGAAGCAAACAATGACGACAATAAGAAAGTTGCTGAAAGCAAGTAATTCAAATAACCAACAACACGAACACTAAAAAGAACGCCTAGCACACACAGTGATGGAAGAGATTCAAGAGACTGCAGAATTAAGAAGAGCGAAGAAAGAAAGGAAATACTCTTTGTTATATGTGGATGATGAAACCACAAACCTTAGAGTATTTAAATCGAATTTTAGAAAGTTCTTTAACGTACATACAACAGCGAGCCCAATTGAGGCTATAGACATCCTTAAAGAAAACGAGATTCAGGTAATTGTAACCGATCAGCGAAT
>CAXEKM010000841.1:0-6265 GCA_963996645.1 uncultured Marinoscillum sp. | reverse complement strand
TATATTCAATTTTGAATTTGCCTGAAGTTTCTTTGTTCAACACATATACGTGAGGAGTTTTAGTCGCTCCATATGCTGTAGCCACTTCCTGACTGTCATCACGTAGATACGGAAAGGTGTATCCTTTTGCTTTTGCTCGTTCTACCATCTTGTCCATACTGTCGTCAGGTTGTTTGTTGACGTCATTTGGGTTGATAGCTATCACAGGAAATCCTTTAGCTGCGTATTTCTTATCCAAGTCAATAACTCTTTGCTCATACGCCTTAGCATAAGGACAGGTATTGCAGGTAAATACTACAATAAAACCTTTAGCTGATGAAAAGCTTGATAAGGAAACGGTTTTGCCATCGATGTTTTTCAAAGAGAAATCTTCTGCATAGTCTCCGACATCATATCCATTTTCGCTGGCATCAGTGGCATTTACAAATAGGACTGCCACCATTACTAAAAGTCCTGTAATCACAAGTATCGTTTTCTTCATAGAGTTACTCATTTCGATGCTAAACTTTTAACTACTTGTTCGAGCTCACTTTTCTCGAATGCTTTTTCGTAGAAATATTTTTTACCCGATGGAGATACAAAAAGTGTTGCCGGTATAGCACCACTCCAAGCCTCACTTATTTTTGGGATGTATTCGTCGTAATTTGTGGAGTTGAGAAGGTAAGTATCTGATTGAATACTCTTCTTGTCAACGAGCTTCTGAGCCTTACTGATGTCTTCCGGAAAGTCCAGACTGATAAACACAACTTCTGCTGTTTTTGTAGAATTGATTTCCTCAAAGTAGGGCATCTCTTTTACACATGGTCCACACCATGAAGCCCAGAAATTATACACTTTGACCTGGTCACCTTTTTCGGCAATCATGTTATCAAGTGATTCAACCGAAATCAATTTAATCTCCTGAGCATTAGCTCCGAGACACAATAAAATGATTCCGAACGCAATGATTTGACGCATGTTACTACATACGTATTTCAGTTGTAAAAGTTGGAATATTTTATTCATTGTACTTTTCTAAGATTGCGATCTTTAAAATGGTTGTTTGTAATGGTTTTCAGTTAATATATCCATAACATAAATTGTACTACGTAGGTAATATGCTATGTTGCTTCATAATTTATAAGCGATTCACCTAGTATGCTTTTGTCATGGGAACTTACAAAAACTAGATTTTGGTCGCAATTCCACAAAAAAATATTTATTCACATTTTATGCACTTTATCCACATACCTCTAAAATAGGCTCATAAGTGACTGATTAATAGGCAGATATATAGCTGTTGCTCAATCAGGTTGATGTGGATATCTCAATTTGAAAATATTTTGACACTAAAATGTGGAAAAAATGCCCTCACGCGTCGGAATGACGATTATTCCTTAGTCTGACGTATAAGTTTCTTTCTGTATGCGTTGAATATACGGGACTTTGAGACGAAACCGATGTACCTACCCTCATCTATCACTGGTAGATTCCATGCCTGTGTTAACTCAAATTTATTCATCACAGATTGCATTTTTTCTTGAGGGCTTACCTGAGCAGGTGGTTTCTGCATTATGGTCTTGACTATCAGCTCATTCTGTTTTTCTCTGTCAAACATGATCTCTCTGATGTCATCGAGAGTGACAATTCCCTCTAGTTCCCCGGCTTCATTGATTACCGGGAATATATTTCGTTTGCTAATCTTTACAAGGTCCACCAGATCTTTAAGAGGCGCATCAGGGTGAATTGACAGCAGGTCTTTCTCAATGATCTTTTTAAGATCTATCAAGCTGAGTACAATTCGATCTCTGTCGTACTGGATCAAGTCACCTTTCTCAATCAACTGCTTGGTGTAGATGCTATACTTTTCAAAATAAGAAATCGTCGTGAAGCTGATGGCTGAGACTATCATCAGCGGAACGAACAACATATATCCACCGGTGATTTCTGCAATAAGGAAAATCGCAGTTAGAGGCGCGTGAAGTACTCCACTCATCACGCCACACATTCCTACAAGTGTAAAGTTACTAGAGCTGATAACGCCTGATGGATGAATTACATTAACCACTTTGGTAAATAAGAAGCCTACAACCCCGCCCATAAATAATGAAGGACCAAATACTCCTCCACTACCTCCCGATCCTATCGTCAAAGCAGTAGCGAAAGGCTTTACTAGTGTAATTAGAAACAACACACCTATAATCACAAGCTCCTGATCGGCCATGGAGTAGAAAAAGCTTCCACTGAAGAAGCGTTCGTGATTTCCTTTGAGTAGTGAAAGTATGGAATCATACCCTTCACCATATATAGGAGGGAAAATGAAAATGATTAGCGCCAGAGCAAGTCCACCCAGTGCAGCTCTAGCATAGGGATTATTGATACCATCTATAAAGTCTTCGGTGATGTAATTGACTCTGGTAAAATAGAGCGATGCCAATCCGGAGATAATTCCTAATAAGACATAGTAACCGGTATCGGAGGCTTCAAAACTGTCTACAATCTTAAAAGAGAAGAGTACATCTTCACCTAATAAGATAATAGAGATTAGCTGTCCACTTACTGATGCAATTAGAATAGGGATAAATTTGCTAATCTTAACTTCTGTAAGAATTACTTCTATTGCAAAGATAACCCCAGCGATAGGCGAGTTAAAGATTGCTGAAATAGCACCCGCAGCTCCACATCCGATAAGTAAGGTTCTTTTTTTATAATCCAGATGGACAAATTGGCCAAAGTTGGATCCAATAGCTGATCCAGTGACTACAATAGGTGCCTCTAGTCCTACAGAGCCACCAAAACCTACAGTGATAGCACTTTTGACCATGTTAGAGAACATGTAGCGCTTTCGAATGCGGCTGGAATTTTTGGAGATGGCTCTTAATATCCTGGTGATTCCGTGTCCGGGAGTATCTTTTAGGACCAATCTGCGTAACAAAATGGTAAGAATAATCCCAATTGCTGGATAGACTATATATAAATAGTTGATTTTCGTGAGGTCCAGATTGCGCTGAAGCAAGTGCTGTACATAATGCACCGTAGTTTTAAGAGTAACTGCAGCAAGGCCCGCAGTAAGGCCTATCACTCCGGCAACGATCAGTAGAAAGTTGTTGTCGCTGATGTGCTTTAGTCGCCACACCAAAAAGCGCATTAGGTAATGAGAAAATTTCTTACTGATTGTGGACACCTCGCAAAGTTACCATTTAGCGAATTGGGAAATCTTTAATTGAACGCAAAAATCACATGGATTTTACCCAAATCAAAGAGACCTGCCTATATGTATCAGATTTAGATCAATCTTATGCCTTTTATCATGATAAATTGGGATTTCCGGTTATCTCTAAAGTGCCTAACCGACACGTTTTCTTCAGATTAGGCTCTTCTGTTCTTTTGTGTTTTCTTCCTGAAGTCACCAAAGTGGAGAAAGAGCTCCCTCCTCATTTTGCATATGGGAAACAACATATCGCCTTTGAAGTAGCAAAACTTAAATATGAAGCGACCAAAAAGAAATTCCTAGCGCTAGGTATTCAAATTACTCATCATCAGAAATGGCCTGGAAGTTTTGAGTCATTTTACTTTGAAGATCCCGATGGACATGTTCTGGAAGTGGTGCCGACAGGCATGTGGGGATGATTCTTATTTTGAGAATGCTCATTTCATTTTGAATCATTTTTTGACACTGAACCTTCGAAATTTGACCATTTTGAAGGTTGGACTCATTTTGGCATAGTTGGGAGTATTATCACAAACCAGAGATGATCATGAAAAAACTACACATACAACTAATGTCTTTGACGCTATCAATGTCAATCGCAGCTATGCCATTAATGATGACTGGGTGTCAAGCTTCCAATGCTGCAAAAGGTGGTGCTATTGGTACTGCTGCCGGTGGTGCTATCGGTGCAGTAATCGGTAATTCTCAAGACAACACTGCTGTTGGTGCTATCATTGGTGCCGCAGTAGGTGGTACTGCGGGTGCTCTAATAGGTAGACACATGGATAAACAAGCTGAAGAGTTGAGAGCGGATCTTGAAGGTGCAGAGGTAGAAAGAGTAGGAGAAGGTATTAAAATTACTTTTGATTCTGGATTGCTTTTCGCACTTGATTCTTATGCACTGAAGCCTGAAACCAGAAGTAACCTGAATGAACTAGCGGAGACTTTGAACAAGTATGAGAACACAAACATATTGATTGAAGGGCATACTGATGCTACGGGATCAGACTCTTACAATCAAACACTTTCTGAGCAACGAGCAAGTTCTGTTTCATCTTATTTGGCACAACAGGACGTTCAAAATAGTCGATTAACCACTATGGGTTATGGTGAAGACCAACCGATAGCTGACAACTCTACCTCAACAGGAAGAGCTCAAAACAGAAGAGTGGAAGTAGCCATATTCGCAAATGACAAAATGAAGCGAATGGCTGAAAACGGAACACTATAATTACAATTACGCATTTTATTTGAACACGCAATATCAAAAAAGGGTCGCTATTAAGTGACCCTTTTTTATTTCTTAGCTGATGAAACCTCCGTTTTTCTTGAGTGCTTCTTCAATGTATTTGTAACTAGATAAAATTTCTGGTTGTCCATCTACAATGGCTACATCGTGCTCAAAGTGAGCCGATGGCTTTTTATCGGCAGTAACGATGGTCCAGCCATCTGATAATTGAATAACTCGGCGAGTTCCCATGTTGATCATCGGTTCAATAGCGATCACCAACCCTTCTTTCAACTTGGCTCCTCTTCCTCTCTTACCGTAGTTAGGTACTTCTGGAGATTCGTGCATTTTCTTGCCAAGTCCGTGACCTACTAACTCCCGAACCACACCATAGCCAAAGCTCTCAGTGTAGGTTTGGATGGCATAACCAATGTCACCTATTCTATTGCCAGCGACTGTTTGCTCAATACCTTTATACAAGCTGTCTTTTGTCACACGGAGTAATTGCTTTACATCGTCTGGAATCTCACCTACTGCAAATGTGTAAGCATGATCACCATAGTATCCATTTTTAAATGCACCACAATCCAGACCAACAATGTCGCCTTCTTGTAATGGTCTGTTGGTTGGCAAACCATGAACCACCTGCTCATTCACAGAAGTAATGATCGTGTTGGGATAATCATACAATCCAAGAAACCCAGGTACAGCACCTTGATCTCTGATGAATTCTTCAGCGATTTTATCCAACTCAAGTGGAGTAACTCCTGGCTTGATATGTTCAGCCATGAGTCCTAATGTCTTAGATACGATTAATGCGCTTTCGCGCATTATTTCTATTTCTTCTTTGGTTTTGTACTGGATCATAGGAGTAAATGAGGCACAAAATTAACACAAACAAAAAACCCTCCGACAAAGCAGAGGGTTTTTTATGCTTAGAAAGCGTATATCTATTATGATTTTGTCACTCCTTCAAGAACTTCTTTCAGTTCTACACGCTGTCCATCCTTGTACGAAACAACGAATGCACCAGAAACGCCCATGTTTCTAAGGTATTTCTTCAAGGCATCAGCTTCCCAGTAGTCTCTGAATGCTCCGATGGTGTACTTGTTCAAACCATCATTAGATTCCTGACTGAAGTTGTCCATGTTTTTAGCAGTGTCGCCCATGTCCAAAGCTTTGTAAGCTCCGATCTGAACTTTAAATACAACACCTACCTGGTCATTGATTCCACCTCTATCAACATTCACTGGTTGAGCTGGTTTAGAACTAGCATCAGCAAGTTCGTCTCTCAACTTAGATACCTGACTTTGTAGAGAAGAGATTTGATCATCTTTATCAGCTAATTTGTCATCTACACCGGCCAATTCATTTTTCAGGCTAGCAGTTTGACTTTTTAGTGATTTATTTTCCTCTACGAGTGTTTTGAACTGCTCTGGATCCAATCCTTTGATTCTCTTTTTCCACTCTTTTTTCTCTGATTTGGATAGTTGCGCAGTTGCATTGAACCCTACTGCAACGAATAAAACAAATACAGAAAGTGCGACAATTCTTTTCATACTTATAATCTGTTGATTCATAATTAATTACATAACTAACACTAAAGTATTAAAATAACTAAAAAAAAGCCAAAAATTTACTTTTTTAAGCTACCTATCATATCTTCTGGGCGTACCCACTCATCAAATTGCTCAGTTGTCAATAGACCCAATTCGATAGCAGCAGCTCTAAGTGTTGTACCTTCTTTATGTGCCTTTTTAGCAATTTTAGCCGCATTTTCATATCCAATGTGTGTATTCAATGCAGTTACCAACATCAATGAGTTTTCCAGTTTTTCTTTGATAACC
>CAXEKM010000840.1:0-2259 GCA_963996645.1 uncultured Marinoscillum sp. | reverse complement strand
TTTTTATTTCAGGGGAGTGAACTTACTGGCATAAAATGATTTAACTTTGCAAGCAGAACGGGATTTCTCGTTCTTTTTTGATTTGAAAGAAATCAGAATGGTCCTGAAGGGTTTTTAGGATGACATGTCGAACGTAAACGAGGCTTTGAACCTCGCGAGACGAATTATGAGCAAACACGGAAGAGTACTTGTCGCTATGAGTGGCGGCATTGATAGCTCACTGGCTGCAGTGATGCTACACGAAGAAGGTTATGAAGTGATCGGTATGACCATGAAAACATGGGACTATCAATCTTCAGGAGGATCAAAAAAAGAAACAGGCTGCTGTAGTCTGGACTCCATCAACGATGCACGGAACATTGCCGTTAGCCTCGGATTCCCACACTTTATTGTTGATATCAGAGAAGAGTTTGGTGATTATGTGATCAATCACTTTACGAATGAATATCTGGACGGTCGTACACCCAATCCTTGTGTGCTGTGTAATACGCACATTAAATGGGATTCTCTTTTGCGTAGAGCGGACAAGCTGGACTGTGAGTTTATCGCCACTGGCCATTATGCCAATGTCCGTGAAGAGAACAGCCGCTTTGTTATCTCTAAAGGAAAAGATGAAAATAAGGACCAATCTTATGCGCTTTGGGGTATTTCTCAGGAAAGCTTAAGTCGAACGAAATATCCATTAGGTCACTTACATAAGTCTGAAATTAGAGACATGGCTACTGAGCGTGGCTTTCATGAGCTGGTGACCAAATCTGAATCGTATGAAATATGCTTCGTTCCTGACAATGATTACCGAGGTTTCTTAAAGCGTCGTGTAGATGGATTGGAAGAGCAGGTAGCAGGTGGAGAGTTTGTGTTGGAAGACGGAACTGTGGTTGGAACTCATGAAGGGTATCCTTTCTATACGGTTGGTCAACGTAAAGGACTTGGAATTGCTTTAGGATTTCCGGTGTATGTGACTGAAATACAAAAAGATACGAATAGGGTGGTTTTGGGTACGTTTGATGAGCTGTCTAGAGATGGCATGTATGTCAATAACCTAACCATGCAGAAATACGCTTCTATCGAAGGTGAACGTAAGGATACAATTACCAAAGTTCGCTACAATGATAAGGGTACGCCTGCAGTCATCGAGCAGGTAGGAGATACCATCAAGGTATTCTTTGGAAACGGGGTTAGCGCCATTGCTCCAGGGCAGGCAGCTGTATTCTACGAAGGAAATGACGTGATTGGCGGTGGATGGATCAAATCCAGCTTCCATCAGAGCAAGCACCATGCAAGTAATGGCATGCCGGAAATTAACGCGAAGTAAGTAGATTTAATCTGTGAAAAGATTTCTAATCATATCCTTGATACTGACCGCAACTTTGGGTTGTTCGGAAGAGGTGAGTGACCTCACATTGGATCAGGGATATGATTTTTTACCTCTACAGGTTGGTAATTACTGGACCTATCAGGTTGAAGAGACCATCTATGAAGTTTTCGAACCGACTACTATTACCTATGTGCTAAAAGAGGTCATTGTTGACTCTTTGGTAGCTGGTGATGGCACGGTTAAATACCTTGTCAATCGTTACATAGGAAATACTGAAACAGAACTTGCGTTGGATTCTGTTTGGGCGGTTCGAAAAACAGATCGAGATGCGGTGTTCAGTGAAAACAATACCGATCTGGTGAAGTTAGTATTTCCAGTATCTGTAAATAAAACCTGGAATGGTAATGCATACAATACTCGTGAAAATCAGGAGTATTATTACGAATCAGTAAATAGTTATACATTAGGAGAAGTCAGTTATTCCTCTTCTGATGCCATTCGAGTAATAATAGAGGACATTGAACAGAATTTAGTAAATCAAGACGAACGTTCTGAAGTATATTTAAGAAATGTCGGTCTTGTAGAGAAAGACTACATTCAGCTCTCATTTTGTACAGTGAATTGTACACAAAAAGGATCCGAAGTTGGAGCGATTGAGAAAGGCCGGATTCTGAGTCAGAAGTTGATAGTATATGGGAAGGAATAAAGTATTGTTAAGCTGCCTGATGTTGGTAGCTATGTTAATCACCTCGGCGCAAGATCGCTACATGGTGTTTTTTTCAGATAAGGCCAATGTCGATTATTCAATAGACAATCCAGAAGAGTTTCTTACAGCAAGGGCGATAGCTCGTCGTGAAAAACAAAGCATTGCCATTACGGAGCAAGATTTGCCGGTTAATCAGAATTACATTAATCAAGTGGCTGATAAGGGGGTAGATGTC
>CAXEKM010000839.1:0-6261 GCA_963996645.1 uncultured Marinoscillum sp. | reverse complement strand
ATTTTTAATTCTATTGAGTCGTCAGAGTTCTTAGTTTCTATTTCGATGGCTCCTGGTCCATCAATGGCATGGATGGCATTAGAAATTAGATTGATTAGCAGTTGATGTATGCTTCCATCATTTGCGTAGATGAAGTTGTTTTCCGCGTTAAGTCTTTTAGTTACGTTGATACGGTCCTTTAACTCATGCTCCATGATTAATAAGGAGGTTTTCACAACCTCATGAAGGTCACATTTGTCCATCGACTGATTGCCACCATGACTATACCTGCTTAAACCTTTCACGATATTCGTGATACGCTCGATACCTAACTTCATCATATTAACCACCTCTTCCAACTCATGATCCGCTGTTAAAGCCTCTTTTTCTGCCATGATCGTTTCAACACTGTACAGTCCGGCTTGCAGATAATTCACCGGATTATTGATTTCATGAGCTATACCAGCTGTTAACACACCCAGAGAAGCCATTTTTTCAGCTTGTATCAATTGGTTTTGAGTGTTTTGTAGTTGAGAAACAGTTGATTCAAGCTCTTCTGTGCGCTCTTTAACCATTGTCTCTAACTGAGCTTTCATTTTTTTAAGCTCTTGTGTTCGTTCTTCCACCAACATTGTCAAAAGAAGCTGACGTCTCTTTTCCATTTTGGAGGTGAAGAACCTGGTGAAATAAACAGCTGCACCTAAAATCAGTATCAAAGAAAGTATAAACGGAGCTTTTTTGTAGAATGGAGGTTCTACATGAAACAAGAATATTTGAGGATCGCTCCATCCATGATTGCCTACTTTTTTAGCTCTGAGTTGAAAAGTGTAGTCGCCATCCTCAAGATCAGCCAGGTTTATTATAGGGTTTGGCTTGGGAGTCGACCAATTATCGTCGAGTTTATAGCTATACTCCATATCATTGGTGGGAAATAACAACGAACTGAAGTATATGGATATGTAAGCTTCAAAGGGAACTTCTAATTTTTTATCAGTATGAAAGTCCATTGATTTCCCATTGACTACAAAATCAAGAATTACTGGCTTCTTGGTTTTGGTGGAAGAGTTGTTCATTCCATAATCTGATACAGCTACTCCTTGTGAAGTACCAACCCATAATTTGTCGTTACTTATTACTAAACACTGCTTGTTTACTGTATTTACGGGTAAACCAGATGCTTCAGAGAATTGTACATAATTATGGGTTTTGAGTTCATATCGGATCAAACCAGCTGTGGTTGCTATCCACAAGAAATCTCCTTCAAGGACAATAGCTCGAATTCCGCTATTATCAAAATTTTGATTGATTGACATCTTGACTAATTCACCATTTTCGAGTGTAAAGAGACCGTAATTAGTAGCTAGAAGGAGATAATTTTCAATTAAGACAATGTCATCTACTATCAATCCGATTCTGTGAGGTTCGCTAAACGGAGTACTGAGATCGGTAAAGACAGAGTCTTCATGACTTTTGTAATACAGATAGTGGTCAGGATTTGAGGACAAAGCATAGATTCCATCAGCGGTAGCTTTAATTCCGGTAATTTCTGAAATAATTCCTTTATCGCTGCCATAAGAAGTGTAACTGAAAGCATCTGGTTGTATTTGATGGACACCATTGAAACCTTCTTGACTAGTCCAGAGCTCATTATTTACGGAATCATAAATGATGTCAAACATGTATCGTCCGGTAGGCTGAAAGGATTGTTTTTGAATTATCTGATCATTTTTGATTTTATATAGATTTTGACCTGATGTCAAATACAGCAGGCTGTCTGTCATTATTCCACTGAGAAAATAGTCTTCCTCTTTACCTGATAAAACGGAAGATGAAGCTTCTGTTTTTTTATTGATTTTCCAGACGCTATTACTACGCAGAGCATAGATGAAGTTAGATGTAGAATCTGTGACAAGTGCCTCAATGTAGTTGTTAGGTTTATTCAATTTAACTTTTCGAAATTCAGGAAGTGAAATCAGTAAGAGACCTTTTTCTGTACTTAGCCAGATATTTCCTTCGCCATCGATGAATGATTGATTGACAAAAATGTCTGCATTAGAGAGCTTTTTAGCCTTTACCTCTTTACCTAAGGTTACTATCGAAGTGTTATTATAGGTTCCACTAATTACGAAATGTGGTCCTTTTAAAGGCTGTATGTGTTGGTATTCCTGTGTGTTGTCAATGTTTTTGATTTCCAAAGAAGTCAATAAAACTTTATCATTGATAAAGAGGGCCTCTTTTATGCCATCTCCAGTGGCAACAAGTATTTTATCACCTACTTGCTTTATATCATTTGTTATGAGATTTTGAGCAGAATTCAGAGGTATGAATTCATTGGTGTTTTCATCATATCTGTAATAATTACCCGGGTTTGAAACAACGATAATGTCTTTGTTGACAGTTTGGAAGAAATTGAATGATCGGACGAATGAATTGGTATTGTCCTTGGGTCCGAAAGGAATTCTCTTCCAGCTTCCATCTTTTTCATAAATGACAACTGCATGTGGCTCAGATATCCAAATTCTTCCATTATCGTCTTCTAGCGCTGTTTTAGGATAGTAGATAGTCGTGTCTGTAATTGCTCTATTTCCCTGTAACAATACTTCAAATCGAGGTTTACGGATGTCAGGATGAATGACTGTTATGCCCATGTCATGTATCCCAAGTAATCTTCCATCGGAAGTCGTTAGAAAGCTTTTGAAAAAATTGCCTGGAGCTCCATCAGCATATCGTTCAAAATTAACACCATCGAAACGGTATAGCCCATCATCTGATCCTATCCAGATAAAACCGAGGCTGTCTTGAGTGATGCATTTGATTACGTCTGTGTCCAATCCATCAGCTGAACGATAGCTGTAGGTAAAGAAATCCTGAGCCACAGCGGTAGTGACTAGAATCATGCATAGAATGCATGTCAGGCTTTGGTAAATCTTTTTAGGCACATAGGAAAGTTAACCAGAAATTAAGAGTTAACCTTATTGCGTCGATAAATGGCTCTATTTATCCGATAAACAGTTTTTAAGCAAGCTCTCTCAAATCAACAGGTACAACTCTTGAAACTCCTTGCTCAATCATCGTAATACCGTAAATAACGTCTGTGCTGGCCATTGTTCTCTTGTTGTGGGTCACAATGATAAACTGTGATTCTTTCGAGAACTTTCTGATAATCTCGTTGAATTTATCAATGTTAGCATCATCCAAAGGAGCATCTACTTCATCGAAAATACAGAATGGAGCTGGCTTGATTAGGTAAATCGCAAATAGAAGAGAAGTCGCAGTAAGTGTCTTCTCACCTCCAGAAAGCTGATTAATCGTTAATGGACGTTTACCTTTTGGCTTTGCCATAATTTCAATAGCAGATTCTAGAGGACTATCAGGATCTGTTAATTTCAATTCACAATCATCTTCTTCGGTAAAGAGGGTTCGGAATACTTTGATAAAGTTTTCTCTAATCTTCTCAAAGGCGTCGAGGAAGGTGGTTTTAGCCACTTCATCAATTTCACTGATTGTTGTTAGAAGAGATTCTTTTGCTTTTTGAAGGTCTTCTTTTTGATTGGCAATAAAGTCATGGCGCTCCTTGATCTCTTCATAGGCCTCCATAGCCATAGGGTTGATCGGTCCCATACCATCCAATCTGTTTTTCAGTTTATCAACTTTTTCACGAAGATCATCTTGAGTTTTTGTTAGCAGCTCTTCGTTTTCAAAGCTTTCAATTTGCTTCATGTCAATATTGAATTCCACAGATAAACGATCCTTAATGGAATTCAACTGCATTTTGGTTTCATTGAGCTTGTTTTGCCATTCCATCAAGACGTGATCTGTAGACTCACGTTGACGTTGTATTTCACGTAAACCTTTTTCTTGCTCATCGATTAGTCCACGAACACTGTAATAATCCTTTTCAGCTTCGTTTACACCGTTTTCGATAGATTCCTTCTCCTCGTACATTGCCACCAAATCATCGTCACTTTCTTCAGATTTTTTGACTAGATCATTAAGGTCTTGAGTAGCTTTTTGTAATTCTTCGGTGTTTTGTTCTATTCTGGCAGCACTGCTTACAAAAGTCTCATCTTTGTAGCTGATCTCCTGCTTGATACTGCTTATCTTATTCTGCTGACGATGGTAGAGTACATTTTGCTCATTGTATGCTGAAGACTTGATAGAGAGTAACTCATTCATTTCAGTCAACGACTCTCTTTGCTCAGCAGTCTGTTCTTCAAGTTCAGTCAATAGGGAAGAAGAGGACTCGTATTCTGGACGCATGGTCTCCAATTCTTCCGCCAGAGTTTGTATGCGCTCTTCAATATCTTCTCTCTTCGTTTCGTTGGAGTTGAGAAGTTCGCTATACTGCTGTTGCTTGGTTTGAATCGATACGAACGTCTCGTTGATCCTACTCATTTCTCCTTGCAACTCCTCAAGTAGTTCTGCCTGAGTTGAATTCTTCAATTGCTCTATTTCAGCAAGATTGTCGTTCAGATTTGACTTTGCTTTTTCTTGCTTCTTGGTAAGGTCTTTTATTTCAGTAGCTAGCTTCTCCAGGTTCTTTGCTCTACCAATACGCTTACCTTCAAAGAGTCCTACAGATCCTCCGTGAATACTGTATTTCTTATGTGTAATCTGACCACTTTTAGAGATGAATACCACTTCGTCGGTGTCCGAGTCCGGAAGTTCATTTTCGTAGATGTATACATTGTCTAAAAGATGGGCAATTAGTCTTTTGTACTTGTCGTCATATTCAACAACCTCCGTAGCAGGTGTTGTATTGGGAAATATATGAGATGACTTTGCGTGATACTTTGTGAGCTTATCTAATACGAAGAAGTGGGCTCTACCTCTAGAGGCATCGCTTAATAGGTTCACTGCTTTTAGTGCATCATCATGAGTTTCTACCACATAGTAGTTCATGTATGGCTCCAGGAAGTTCTCAATAGCAATACGATAATCCTCAGGACAAGCGATTACGTCAGAAAGGAGAGGTGCGTCCTGCCATTGTTTGGACTTCTTTAAAAACTTAATAGCCTCAGGGAAACCTTCCAGACTGTCCACCAGTGACTTGGTTAAGTTGTATTCGTTTTGCTTAGAATCCAGTTTACGGTTGACTTGAGTAAGCTCTTCTCTGATTATGTCAATACGCTGTTGGTAGGTCTCGATCTTAGATTTAAGATCAGCTTCCTTATTCTTTAAAGACTGATACTCCTCGTTCTTTTTATTTTTCTCTTGAGTGATCTCCTCCAGTTTCTGATCGAAGTTCTTCAAGCTTTCGCTTTGAACAGATGAGTCTTCTCTTGATTTCGTTAATTCACTTCGGAGCGAATTGATTTGAACTTCTTTGATCTCCAGGTCTTTTCCAAGTTGATAAACTCGCTCACGCTTGGTGTTATACTGTTGGCTATTCTCGTTGAGAATATTTTGAGCTTCCTGAGTAGCAGATTTTTGTGACTCGTAGGCTTCTTGAAGCTCTTCTAACTTTTTGCTAATGTCAGAAAGAATCTGCTGTGCATTATCTCTCTCTTTATCAAGACTTTGTAGGGAGAAAGCAGCACGTTCATTACTTTGTTTGTCTTGAGAAATTTGATCTTGTAGTTTCTCAATTTTATCTTGTAAGTAGCGCTGACGCTCGTTTTTAATTTTCTTTTCGCTTTCGTAATTCCGAATGCGTGTTACGTGTTCATTGAGCGTTTTCTGACGTGATCCTAAAAGCTTCTCTTTAGTAACTAAATCTGTTTTAGTTTTTTCCAAAGTGGCTTCTCTTTCCAGCATCTGAGTATTCAAAGCGCCCTTTTTGTCGCTTTCTTCCTGGATTCGTTTCTCTACTGTAGCAAATACAGCCGTTTGATCCTCAACAGATTTTTTTGCCAGAGCAACACTGTATTCTTTGTATTCTTCCTTCATCTCATAGTATCGCTTGGCTTGTCTTGCCTGCTTCTCAAGAGATTTAAGGTTTTTGTCAATTTCAAATAGGAGATCTTCTACACGATCTAAATCGGCATCCGTATCTTCTAGTTTTTTGAGTGTTTCTTTTTTTCGCTGTTTGAATTTGGAAATACCTGCAGCCTCTTCGAATAAACTTCTTCTAGATCCGTCCTTATCATTCAGCAAATCATCAACCATCTTTAATTCAATGATCGCGTAGGTGTTAGAAGCAATCCCCGTATCCAGGAATAAGTCTTTGATATCCTTAAGACGACAAGGAACACCGTTTAACAAGTACTCACTTTCACCTGTTCTGAAATATCTTCTCGTAATAGTTACCTGTGTATATTCAGTAGGTATGAGGTTCTTGGT
>CAXEKM010000838.1:0-8719 GCA_963996645.1 uncultured Marinoscillum sp. | reverse complement strand
GCATTCATTGTAGCCTGTCACAGCGAAATTCATAACCCATTCCTTGTCTGGGGACCAATGCCAATAAAGAACTTCCTCTCCTCCTTTGGTATACCAATCCCACTCTACACCTTTCCAAATCGCATCAATTCTAGAAGCAATGGCTTGCTCACGTTCATCACCATCTTTGAAATATTCACGAACTGTGATCAACCCTTGCATTAAAAAAGCTGTTTCTACCAAATCACCTCCATTGTCATTGGCTCCGAATGGCTTTACCTTCCCTGTATCGCCATACCACCAGTGAGGATATGCTCCATGAAAACGATCAGCTGTTTCAAGGAAATTCAGAATCTTTTCAAAACGCTCTACTCCCTCTTCTCTGGTGATGAATCCACGATCAATACCCACAAGGATCGCCATTACTCCGAAACCAGAGCCCCCGGATGTCACCACATTCTTATCATTGTCCGGATAATCACCATCCATATGAATCCGCTCAGGAGCCAACCCAGAAACAGGCTCTGCACCTTCCCAGAAATACTGAAATGTCTGATACTGGACCAGATTCAATAATGAATCGTCACTGATTACATTGTCGGCAGTAGTAGTATGTGAACTTTCCGTTTTAGGACTGTTACATCCAAAAACGAGGATAGAAATCAATCCGATAATTAAATACTTACTCATAGGTTATAGCTAGCTTGTCTAATCCGGCCTGTACTTCTGGAGCTGACATAAATAAGTCCCAAAGCAAGCCTGTTCTGTAATTTTCAATCATTAAAATTATTGGCCCTTGATCTATGGCCAAATAAGAAGATGCCACCCACTCTTCACTAAAATTGATTGCATCTTTAAATCCATAATTATCCCATAGTCGGTCACCATAGATGTAGTAAAACTGTCTGATAGCTTCCATTGATTGCTCCGGCGTGTATGCTATGGATGAAATAGCTGCAGTAGGTGTAATTACACCAAGATCATTATCTGGAGAATGAGCATTGTATCCATCCTGATTGTCACTCGCAGTTAATCCCCAGCTATATTCGCTATATCCTAAATAATTCTTTGGATTAGCTTGACAGTATGCCCAGTTGATCAGTGAATGATTCACATTCTGATCCCAGTAATTAGCATATTGATCAGAGAGATTTCTGGGATCCAAACCAAGGAACGAGTAATGAGCGAAGAATAACGGTCCTCCTCTATCATTTCGCAAATCCAATTGATAGCCATAATAGGAATTACCACTATTTTTCATAGCTCCATTTCGACTCCACCCTTTGGTATACACATCACTTGAAACTGGATGAGAAGTAGAAGAAGCTGCTAAAACATAAATGATCATCGCCTCATTCCATCCCGTGATTTTATGATTCATATCCCAGGCATAGTTTGGAGACCAATGCCAGTACAGCACATCCTGTCCTCCTTGAGTATACCAGTCCCACTCCACATCATCCCATAAAATGTTAATCTTATTGATGATTTCACTTTCTGTGGGATCCTGTGCATCTAGATACTGACGAACTGTAATGAGACCTTCTAGCATGAAAGCACTTTCAACCAAATCACCACCATCATCTTTGGTACTAAAAGGCCGTGTAGCACCAGTACTTCCATTTAACCAATGAGGCCATACACCGTGGTGTCTATCTGCAGTAGAAAGTAAGAAATTAACAATTTTGAGCAGTCTTTGTACACCTTCCTGACGAGTGATAAAGCCTCTTTCAATAGCCACAATTATCGCCATTACTCCGAAACCAGAACCACCTATAGTCACAGTCTCTCCAGAGTTTAATCGCTCTCTTGCCAATCCACTTGTTGGGTGGGCATAGTCCCAGAAATATTTAAACGTTTGCTCCTGAACCAATGTAAGCAGGTCATCATCAGATATTTCAGGGTATTTCAATGTAGAATCCAATGCTGTAATGAAGGTTGCTTCATATCCTTCGAAATCAGTTGATCCAGTACTTACAACACTAGTCGTAAGTTCAATATCATATTCAGTCCAGTAGTCCAATGGATCATCTGTGGTAATTGTAACGGTATTTCCTGATACCTCTTGTATGGTATCGAATGTCTTAGATCCTTTGGTAACCTTGATGGCACCATCCTGAAGTGATGACGGATCAATATCATCAGAAAAAGTAGCCTTGATTTGTAAATCAAGAGGAATATTAGAAGTTTTTCGGTTCGAGGGTAAGGTAATACCTCCTGATTCCAGGGAAATCAAAGTGAGTTTACCCTTCAACGTTTGAAATTGAAATCCAGACCTAGTATAAACAGACCCACTTTCACTTGTAACTTCATTGAATACTACCGTGTAGGTCGTATAGGTATTAAAAGAAGTTTGAGGATAAATAGAAATGGTTTTATTGGTATTAAAAACGTTGTATCGTAAATCAACAGCAATACCTTCTTCATTGACAATCTGAATAGTGTTACTCAAATCTGTGGTATCAATTGACTCACTAAAACCAGCGATAATTGGGCCACTTAGTCCTGCATCGGTAATAACTGCATCCAATAAACTTTCATTAGCCAATTGCAATGAGGTAAGTGTCAGTTCAGGTACTGGTTCCGTTTTATCTTCACATCCACCGAAAAGAGCTCCGCAAAGCAAACTGAATATAAGAACAATATTTCTGCTGGTAATTGACAAGGTTTTGTAATTAACCACCCCGGAAAAATCCGGGGTGGTAAAGTTTAGCAATTATAAAATTGTAATTAGTTTCCTGCTTTCAAATCAGCGATTTGAGCTGGAGTAAGCACACCATTGAAGATTTTTACTTCATCAAGCAAGCTTGTTTCACCTAAATGACCCCAAGCTTTGAAGTTTGGTGCACCAGATCCAATTGACATGATTTCACAATCTGTCCAATCAACAACAACATCTTCAGAACTTACAGCTGCAAGAATTCCATTTAAGTAAACCTGGCTCTTACCACCACCTACAGTGATCGCAACGTGTAACCATTCTTCTCTATCAGCAGCGAAAGTTGCATATGCACCTCCATCTACCCATGCGTTAGCATCTCCAGTTCCGATGTTTCCTTTGAATGTTTGTTTCAAATCATCACCTTCTCTAAAGAATCTTAAGCCTTTAGACAAGTTATTATCATCAGGGTTTTCTGCATTAACTGCACTGATAGATACCAAACCAGCTCTTGTAGCAGTAGGATCCATTTTAATCCACATGGATACTGAGAATTGCTCAGTTAACAAACCTGCTGTAGGAATAGTCAAATAAGAGTCTACATCACCAGAATATGCCTTACCAGAAACACCACCATCAACAACTGTTGGCGAACCAACCGCGGTTGCAGTAACGTCCAAATCTGAAGTAACACTAAAGTCTGTATCAAATGAAAGGTGAAGCACTTCTACAGCATCTTCGCCATCAATAGCCTCCAACCCTGGATCTTCTGGATCTTCAATTGTTGGTAAACCAAATTCAAGGCCAGTCAAAGTCTCTAGTTCTGCTTCAGTCAATGCTTTGTTGAATATTTTCAACTCATCCATGGTGCTAAGATCCGCACCGTGACCCCATTCTGTAAATCTTGGAGTACCTGACATAATGGATAATAGGTCACAACCAGTAGTGCTAAGACCTAAATGCTCTTCTGTACTAGCTACTAACTCACCATTCAAATAGAATGATGCGGTAGTTGCATCAATAACAAGGGCTACGTGTGCCCATTCTGCCAATGTTGCATCAACAGTAGCTAAGTCTCCACCATCTAACCAATGCTCAGCCTCACCTGTACCGAAGTTTGCTTTAATCACTTGGAGATCCCCACGTGGCTCACGGAAGATTCTGAATCCACTAGTTCTTAGATTTTGAGTTTCTGGATAGGCTTCATTTTCAGTATCCTCTGGTCCCATTACCAAAATGCCTCCTCTTTCAGGATCTGCATTTACGTTGATCCAGAATGAAGCTGTCATAGTAGATGAAGCAATATCATCAGTTGCAAAAGTTAAATAGGAATCAGCAGCACCTTTGTAGGCCATCGTTCCATCATATCCTGCTTCAGAGTATTCTGGCGAACCAACTACTGTTGCTTCTGCTTCTGTTACCAGGTTAGCATAGTTTTCCTCAAAAGACATATAAAGAACTTCACCATCCAAAGCTGTGTATGGATTAGCTGTCGCTTTAGTGAATGTTGAAGTAGCTGAAGTCGTTTTACCCGACAAGTCGATAGCAGTAACTGTAATAGTATACTCTCCATCAACAACAGCTTCTTTTACCACAGAACCTGAATAACTTTTAAAATCTGTGAATGAAGTCACTTCCTCAAGTTGTTCACTTCCGAATTCAACTGTTACAGAAGCTAGTTCCACATCATCAGTTACAGTATACTCAACTGTAACGTCAGCCGTCTCTTCTAATGTAGTCATCACTGACGCATCAGCCGGCTTAGAAATAGAGACTACAGGGGCTTCAAGATCTTCTTCTTCCTGAATCGGATCATCTTCTTCACCGCATGAGATTACGGCAACTAACACTGCAAGGGATGCGAGCAGTGATAAACTTCTCAGAATTTTCATATGATTTAGATTAATTGATAGTATTTATTGAAGTAATAAATTCGATGATTAATTGCCTTCTAGCTGAGGTAAAAGGTCTATTTGCTGCAATGGATAAGGTATGAATCGATCCTCATCCGAGTATCCAGTTAGTTCACTAGTCTTACCATGACGAACCAAATCATAAAATCTGATTCCCCATTCCATACCAAACTCTGCGAACTTTTCATCAAGTACATTATCCAATGTTACCCCTGACAAATTGCCAAGACCAGCTCTTGACCTCACTGCATTTACAGCAGCATCTGCGGTCATTACAGAACTACTCGCACCACTAGTAAGAGCTTCGGCATGCATTAACAAAATTTCAGCGTATCGAATACAGATAAAGTTCTTGTTCGACCCATAAGCAGTTCTTCCAGGGATTAGCTGATTAGATGGTAAATAATGCTTACCACTTGAGAATATCGCTCTCGGATTTGCACTTCCATCTGTAGTTCCCCAGACATCATTATCTCTAGTGGTATTGGTAATGAAAGCCGGAAGTGTACTATATCCTGGCTGTGCCTGAAGACTATCGATACCTTCATTAGTGAAATTGACACTGGTTTCTAAACGAACCGTCTCTCCACGATCGATCATGAACTTGATGTATTTCATCGATGGTTCCCAGAAGCCCCATCCTCCGCTAGCACCAGATACTTCTGGAGTCCAGTTATTTGGACCAAAAAAGGCATACAGGTATCTAACGGCGTCACCTGTTCCCTGACCGAAATCAGAGTATTGCAACTCAAGTATGTTTTCACTTGCAAGTTTGCCTGGCGTTTTGAACAATTCGTAATAATCAGCAAACAAGCTAAACTGACCTGATTGAATAATTTGAGAAGTAGCATCAGCAACTCCTTGCCAATTTTTCATTTCCAGATTTGCCATTGCTTGAATAGCCAATGCGGTAGATCTTGTTATTCCGCCTTTTACAACAGGGTGCTGATTCGGTGCTACATCCAAAAGAGAAGGCATCGCTTCATCCATTAAATCAGATATGTAGGCCATGGTTTCATCAAATGACGTCACCTCAGCATTGTAAAGATCTTCAGCTTGAGAACTAGTAGGAATCAAAATACCTCCCCAAAGCCTTGCTAAAAGCAACAATTCGTAGCCTTGCATCACTTTGATTTCAGCAATGTATTGCTGACCGACACCAGGATCATTGGAATTCGCATTGAATTTCTCGATTTCTTCAATGGCTGCATGCCAGTTGATAATATCAGAGTACAAATTCAACCATGTAGAATTATACATCCAGAATGAACGGCTATATCTAAAGGCTTCAGTTTCCAATAATGGCTCTTGATCTCCTTTGGCATTCACATCATCACCTCTTACAGAGATCAAAGGATACGTTTCCCATTGAAGGTTGTAAAGCGTATAATATGCTCCTTCTATTAGTTCTTTTCGTAAGTTGAGATTAGTATAATCTATTCCTGATTCTACTATTGTGTCCTCTTGAGGATTATCTAGAGCTGAATCACATGATGGAGCCAAGAAAATGACAGCTGCCATCAAAAATACGGTCGTGAAAAATTTATAAGATTTCATGTCTTTGGTCATTTTCCTGATTAAAACTTAAGATTTAAACCGGCTGTATAGACAGCAGGGATAGGATAGGTCTGACGATCAATTCCATTTGCAACTTCTGGATTAAAGCCATTGTAGTTGAAAACTGTAACTGGACGTTCAGCTGTGATAGTGAACTTAGCATCAGGCATGTTTTTGCCGAATAAAGTTCCTCCACCAAAGTTGTAAGACACTCTTATGTTTTGAATTCTGAAATACGATCCATCTTCAACAAAGTAGTCACTCATCGCCTGGTTATAACCTTTTCTTAAACCAGCGGCAGATGGATATTTATTGGAAGAACCAGCACCGTCCCAAAGATTTTCAACAAGCTCGGCATCAAGGTTAGCATCCGTAGTAAAGATGATCTCTCCTCTTTTTCTATTTAAGATTTTATGCCCTGCCTGACCCTGGAAATTTGCACTGAATTCAAACTTCTTGTAGTTCATACCTAGATTAAATCCATAAGTGAATTTTGGCAGGTAAGAGCCTAATACCACTCTGTCCAAATCGTCAATTACACCGTCACCGTTTTGGTCTTTGTATTTGAAATCACCAGGTTGAATATTAGAATCTGTAACAAACTCATCTAATAAACCACTAGCAGCTATTTCTTCGGTAGTTTGGAAAACACCCTCTACTTCATAACCGTAGAATGCCTCTAATGGAGATCCAATGATTGAACGCTGTCTGAATTCAGCAGAACCACCATCAAGATATTGCTGACCAGCTAGTGAAGTAACTTCGTTTTTGAGTGTCGCGAAGTTGATCCCTACATTGTAGTTGATCACATTGCTGATACTGTTATTCCAGTTGGCAGCAAACTCGAAACCTTTGTTTCTAAAACTCGCTGCATTTCTTTTTACTGAAGCTCTTACCAATGGAAGAATCACAGTCAAAACGGCGTCTTCAGTATCTCTGATGTAATAATCAGCATCCAATGAAAGGCGTCCTTTGAATAAAGTTGATGTAACACCAACGTTTGTTTCTACTGTGGTCTCCCATCTGTCCAGATAACTGTATTGCTTAATAGCCACTACTCCCGTTTCCAGGTTATCGTCTACTGCCAATGTATTCGCCTGGTAAGTTGGTTGTCCTACTGCCGCAGCAACTCCTGCATTACCAAGTTTACCCCAGCTACCTCTCAACTTTAAGAAATCAACGAAATTGACATCAAAGAATGACTCCTCTGATACAACCCATCCAGCACCAACTGTCGGGAATGTTCCCCACTTTTGCTGAAACTTGTTTGTACCATCTCTTCTCAACGTACCATACACCAGGTATTTGTCCTGATAGTTATAGGAAAGTCGTCCAAAATAAGAAGTTCCGTAAAATGTTGATCCTTGATCTCCTGAAGAAGTTCTTGTAATCTCTTCTCCTGGATTTGTATAGTACCAAAGCTCTTCATTGTCAAAACTAGGATTTACATACAAGCTATCTCCTTGCAAGAAAATCTTGCTGAAAGATTCCGAGCGATAAGAGTATCCAGCCATAGCTGATACACTATGACTTCCAAATGTCTGATTATAAGTTAGGATGTTATCCCAAATCTGATCAAATGACGTCTCGTTTGCTTTGTAAAGACCTGATTGGTTAAACGAAACTCCATCATTGTATTCGAAATCGATGTTTCGAACATTTAATGAATTGTAAGTGTAGTTGTAGCTAGTCTTGAAAGATAATGTATTCGGTATCAACTCGATATCTGCAAAGAAGTTACCCAAAATTCTGGCTGCTTTGTTCTGATCATCATTGTAAAGCATATTGAAATATGGATTCTGACGTCCTCTGTAACCAAGATTTTGAGCATTGGCCAGTTTGTAAGGAGTGGCGTTTGTATTTGTCTCATCGTAAACTGGTATCAATGGAACAGCAAAGTATGTATTGAACCAAACTCCACCTGGAGCCACATGCTGTTCAGATTGTGTAATGTTAACATTCCCTCCCAGGTTTAACCATTCTTTGACGTTCAAGTCAATTTTGGTTCTGAAGTTGTAACGCTCATAAGAGTTTTTCACTTCTTCTACCAATCCTTCTTGATTAAAATAACCAGCACTTACGGAGTATCTAGAATTATCTGAACCACCGCTTGCTGTTAATGTATGACTTTGAATTGGAGCATATGACTTCAAAACCTCGTCGTACCAGTCTGTGTCTATTGCTGGGTAGTCCGTATTAGTTCTACTACGACCATATCTCTGAAAAGCATTATTTACGAATGAAGCATCTGCATTTGCTCCTGTAGCTAAGGCATAATCAACAAACTGTTGTGTATTAGCCATCTCTAACACATTCTGTGGAACTTGTAATCCCCAGTAGCCATCATAAGTAACTGTTGCTTCCTGGTTGTAACTTCCTTTTTTGGTTTCGATCAGAACAACCCCATTTGCCGCTTTCACACCGTAAATAGCGGCCGCTGAGGCATCTTTTAAAACAGAAATTGACTCAATATCCGCTGGATTTAGAAAATCTATATTGTCAACGAACATTCCATCAAGAACATACAAAGGCTTAGAGTCGCCTTCTAAGGTTCCTACACCTCTTACACGCACTGTAGGTCCAGAGCCCGGGGCACCTGAACTGACAATCT
>CAXEKM010000837.1:0-4182 GCA_963996645.1 uncultured Marinoscillum sp. | reverse complement strand
CAATATCATTGATGATGGGGAGCCTACAAGGGTTTTAGTTTCTAATAGCGGCAAATTAACTGTTCAAGGAGAGATTAAATTGAATATGGCACCAAATGCAGGAGCCGCGAGTGGATATAAAAATATTAATGCAATATCAGGTGGAGTCATTGAGTGTGTTGATACTCCGTAATTGAGATTGATAGTTTTGCAGTAATGGGGAAGCTCTTTCAATTATTTGAAAGAGCTTTTCTTTTGAGCCTTCCACAACCTGGGTTGAGGGTTTGAGATTTTAGCAGGATTACCTGCGGTGATCCTGTAATCGTTCCTAATTCCGATAGCAAAGCCTTAAATCAAAGATTTAGTCTTTTGCGTTTTTAAATCTTTATCAGAATAAATTCTGAACGTCTAAAAACACAAAAGCCCTTTCATGTGAATGAAAGGGCTTTGCTCTCTTAGTGACCTCCGCAGGATTCAAACCTGCAACCTCTTGAGCCGTAATCAAGTGCTCTATTCAGTTGAGCTAGGAGGCCATTTTTGATTAACACTTTTTAAGATGAAGGCTCATTTAGAGCTGAAATCTTGAGTGTATCTTGCACCTGTTATCTAGATGCTTGACTAAAATCGAGGGCAAAGTTAATAATTTGTCTTATAAATCAACGTTAATCTTCTAGGTTTTAAAATAGATTCTATCTTTGCCCCCGAAATAATCATTTTTATGAAGCGACTAATAGGAACAGCCCTTTTAATTTTAGTGACATCTTTTGTATTTGCGCAAGAGAAAGAAAGACCTACTCAGCCAAATTTCCCAGGAGATTTGATGTTTGACTTTGGGTTCAACTTTTGGAACGATGCGCCAGATGCTTATGATACTAAGTGGTTGGGATCTAACTCGATAGGGATTTATTATAGCAAGAGATTTGAGATTAGTAAGCGTATTGCATTCCATTTAAATCCGGGTATCAGTATTGATAAGTATGCTTCAGATGGTAACGCTACGTGGTTAAGAAAGAGTGACGGGTCAGTTACATTTGATTCAATAACTTCGGCAAATTTTGCTAAGAATAAATTGGTAACAACTTACGCTGAATTGCCAGTAGAGTTTAGAATTCACCCATTAGGTACCAAAGAAGGTGAAGGTTGGTTCATCGGCTTAGGTGCATTTGCAGGTAGAAGAATCGCAGGACACACTAAAATCAAGTATCAAGTAGCTCAAGGTGAATACAAGGAGAAACTTTATGATGATTTTGATACATCAGACTTTAGATATGGACTTCAGGCAAGATTTGGTTTTAGATCATTCCATTTATACTACAAGCATTATTTGAATAATGTATTCAATAACTCTCCTGATGGAACAACCAATCCTCAGGCTTGGACAGTAGGAATCAACGTAAGTGGGTTCTAACCAAAAAAGAAGAATGCTATAAAGCAGAATAGATATCCTAAAAATGCTCCACTCCAGCTTTCTGCTGGAGTGTGACGACCAAGAAATAATCTAGAAGTGGTCGTTAATCCAGACAAAACAAATAGCAATGCCAATACTTCTATGTTCACAGTAGAAAGATATTTGATTGCCATAGCACTAAAAAGGCCTGCTACTCCCCATATAGCCGCAGAGTGAACGCTGATTTTAAAGCGGAAACTGATAAGATAAATGATGAAAATTAGCAAGGTTACTGCGATCATCATGATCAAAAGAGGCCACGGAACATTCAGTTTCGAATAGAACATGTAGCACGTCACACCATAAAATGTTCCGATAGATAAAAACGGTAGGGAACGTTCCTCAAGTTTAGTGATCTCCAGACTAGATACTCGCTGAGTAAATTTCAAAAACAAAATACTTATTGCAGGTACTATGCAGGTTGTGATAAACACGATGATGATAAATGAAGGGATAGCTTCATAACTTATCGGTGAAAATATCTCCGGGATCACCAAAAACATGACGATACAACTATAAGTAGCCATTAGCAGTGGGTGGAACACTGCAGATATGGTTTTCATTACATTCTGCACTTACAGTTGTTTTCTAAGTCTGGCAACTGGAATATTTAATTGTTCGCGGTATTTAGCGACTGTTCTACGGGCAATGTTATAGCCTTCACCACGGAGAAGTTTTTCCAATTTATCATCAGATAGAGGTTTGGACTTGTCTTCACCATCGATGAATTCCTTGAGTTTATTTTTCACCTCACGGCTACTCACATCTTCGCCAGAATCTGTAGCAATACCTTCAGAGAAGAAGTATTTCAATGGAAATATTCCGAATTCTGTCTGGATGCTTTTGCTGTTTGCAACCCTGGATACTGTGGAAATATCCATGTTGATGCGGTCAGCAATGTCTTTCAAGATCATTGGCCTAAGCTTGCTTTCATCGCCTTCCTGAAAGTAATCATATTGGAAGTCAATGATGGCTTGCATGGTGTTCAGTAAGGTGTTTTGACGTTGTTTGATAGCATCAATGAACCATTTGGCAGAGTCCAGCTTCTGCTTGATAAACGAAACGGTTTCTTTTAATTTTTTATCCTTCTTATCACTCTTATCATATGCATGCAGCATATCAGAGTATGATCTACTGACTTTAAGCATCGGAGCATTGCGAGAGTTTAGCGTCAGCTCTAGCTTGCCGTTATTGTTGTTCAGCAAAAAGTCCGGCATCAGGTATTGAGCAGTTCGAACGTTTTCTTCACCAGCTCCTCCCGGCTTAGGATTTAATTTCGTGATCATCGAAATAGCTCCTTTTAGCTCTTCCTCGTCTTCTATATTTAGCCTCTTGGCTATCTTATCATAATGCTTCTTAGAGAACTCATTAAAGCATTTATCAATGATTTGCTTTGCAGACTCAAGATGATCGGTATGTTCATCCTTTCGTTCCAGCTGCAGCATCAAACATTCTTGTAAGTTTCTTGCAGCGATCCCTGGAGGATCAAAGTTTTGAATTTTGTAAAGAATACTCTCTAGTTCCTCTACATCAGTTTCTATATTTTGAGAGAAAATCAGGTCATTAACAATTGCTTCTAACTCCCTACGGATATACCCATCTGCATCTACACTACCGATTAGTTGTTCGCCTAATTTGTGTTCTCTGTCGTCAAGTCTTAAATAGCCAAGCTGTGTTGTTAGTCTCTCATGCAGCGTAGAACCAACCGAGATTGGCATTTCTTTGTCATCCTCATCAGAGCCACGGCCGTCTCCCTGCATTTTATAACCTGAATAGTCATCATGTAGGTATTCCTCTATGCTCTCAGATTCAGTGGAGTTTTCATAATCGTCATACTCGTCATCCGAGCCGTAATCATCTTCTTTTTCAGCTGCACCTTCTTCCAAAGCAGGATTCACTTCCAGCTCTTCTTCTATGCGTGCGTCTAGCTCAGCTGTCGGAACTTGCAACAGCTTTATAAACTGTATCTGTTGCGGAGACAGCTTCTGAGATAATGATTGTGTAAGGTTGAGTTTTTGCATGATCTATTTGCTAGTAATCAAAATTATCATAATTCTGTGATTCTTTGATTAGTCCGCTAAAATATCCTTTTTTTGCCCTGTTTTTAATAAGTGACTTTAAGTTGTTGAGACTGTGAAAGAAAAACGAACCAAGATTCAAGTTGTTTTGACCGATGAGCTAATAGGCCAGGAAATAACGGTCATGGGGTGGGTCCGTACCAAACGTGCCAGTAAAAATGTAGCCTTTATTGCGCTGAATGACGGTTCTACGATCAATAACCTACAAGTTGTAGCTGATGCAGAAAAATTTGGCGAAGACATATTAAGACGAATTACTACTGGAGCAAGTATTTCTGCTACAGGTAAAGTAGTAGAGTCTCAAGGTGCTGGACAAGCTTGCGAATTGGTAGCGGAGAGTATTGAAGTATTTGGTGAAGCAGATCCAGATAAATATCCTCTACAGCCTAAAAAGCATAGTTTGGAGTTCCTCCGTGAGATTGCACACTTGAGACCGAGAACGAATACGTTCAGCGCTATAATGCGCGTACGTCATGCAATGGCATTTGCAGTGCATAAATTCTTTAATGATAAAGGATTCTTTTATATCAATACTCCAATTATCACCTCTTCTGATGCAGAAGGTGCTGGTGAGGCATTTAAAGTAACCAACTTTGATTTGAACAACATTCCGAAGACGGAGGATGGTCAGGTTGATTATGCACAGGATTTCTTTGAGAAGGAGTCTAACCTGACGGT
>CAXEKM010000836.1:0-4973 GCA_963996645.1 uncultured Marinoscillum sp. | reverse complement strand
TATGTGCAGAGCCATTTGCTCAAACTAAACTGGATAGTTTAAAGACCAAGTTAATCACAGATAACAGTGATTCTGTTATTATGTATCTAACGAAAATCGCTCATGAATACGCCGTTCAACATCAAATAGATTCGGCATTATTTTATGCAAAAAGAGCAACAAATCTAGCCAATGATTATTCCAAAAATCAAGCCTTAGCCTATGTAGAATTAGGCTATACCTTGTTAATCAAGAATGACATGGATTCTAGTAGAAGTATGTCAAAAATAGCACTAGACTATGCAGTCCCAGCCAACGACTCCACTAATATTGCCTGGGCGTATACCCACTTAGGCTCATCCTTTTCTGATAATAGATACGATAGCGCCATTTACTATGCCATGTTGGGTATAAAATTCGCTCAACTAACCACACAGAAAGTTGCCAATTTAAGAACAATAGCCTTAGCTCATTATCACAGTGGAGATCTTGAGAAAGCAATTGACATCCAGGAAGAATCCATAGCAATTGCAAAAGATTGGCCTGAATCAGAAAAACAGGGACTATATCACAACCTTGCTGGCTTCTACTACATGGACAAGAATTATGACTCAGCAAAAGTTGTATGGCAAAAAGTGTACAATCATAGGCTAAAGGATGGAAATCACTATGGTCGTTTCAAAACATTAAACAACCTAGCCTCTGTTGCCTACAGTATGAGAAATTACCAGGAGGCAATTGATCTGTATTTAGAAATTATTACTGACAGTAAGGCACTCGGATTCGATGATCAGGCAAGAAAACTATGTTACAGTAACCTTGCTATCAACCTCAGGATGCAAAAAAACTATAATGACGCCTTTCTATACCTCGATACAGCATGGCAGATATCCAAAAAGTTGGACGACCTTAGCTCATTAAGAAGTATAATAGAAGAGAGACTTACATTAGACTCCCTAACCAAGAATAAAGACCAACTAATTGTTGACTTGAAACGAAAAATGGCTTTTGAAGATTCAGTCAAAAATGAGATGAATCAAAGACAACTTGAGGAGTTAAAAACGCAATATGAAACAGAGAAAAAAGACAATGAAATAGCCACACTGTCACAGCAAGCTCAAATTCAGGATTTAAAAATCAAGCAAAGAAACACACAGCTCATAGGTTCAGGAATAATCGGCCTATTGCTAATTTTCGGAGGTGTGTTCTTTTATCAACAAAAGAAACTTCGACATCAACAAGCAGTCACTGATCTTGAACAACGCATGTTACGTCTGCAAATGAACCCTCATTTCATATTCAATGCCCTGGCAGCAATTCAGAGCTACATTATCCAAAGCAACACACGGGAATCTATCAGCTACCTAGCCAAATTTGGACGCCTTATGAGACAAATCCTGGAACACAGCAGAGAGGAGTTCATCAGCTTGCAAGAAGAAGCCGATATGCTTAAAAACTATCTGGAAATCCAACAATTGAGATACCAAAATCGATTTGAGTTTGACATACAAATTGATGAAAACTTAGAACCTGAAAATGTTACAATTCCACCTATGTTTGCTCAACCATTTGTGGAAAATGCTGTGGAACATGGCATGAAAAACAAACTATCTGATGGTCTGATCACAGTCTCTTTTATGCAAAATGGAAATAACATTAAAATAGAAGTGTCAGACAATGGCTCTGGGATAGACACCAATGAAGCTACAGAACAAGGTCACCGATCATTAGCCACCATCATCAGCAAAGAGCGTCTACGCATATTGAGCAGACACTTCAAACAGGATTATCATCTGATAGTCCAAAACAGAGAAACTGGTGGAACTCTGGCAACCGTGCTATTACCACAGGTGAATGCGTCTTAAGTAGAGCTGAATTGCTTATTTTTGACCTGTGAGAACAGTAATCATTGACGATGAGGCTTCACTAAGAGAATCTACTAAAACACTCTTATCTATATATACCCCTGAGGTAGAAATAGTTGGTCAAGCTGGCGGTGTAAAAGAAGGTATAGAGCTCATTAAATCAACTGATCCTGATTTAGTATTTTTAGATGTTGAAATGCCAGATGGTACTGGTTTTGATGTAGTTCATTTTTTCAAAGAACGTAAATTCGTAGTTGTATTTATCACAGGCCACGATGCATATGCTGTAAAGGCATTTAAGCTTTCGGCTATAGATTATATCATGAAGCCCGTAGATCCTGAACTTCTAGAAAAAGCGGTAATGAAAGCTAAATACAATTTGGCTACTGAGAATCTGGATCTGCATATGAAGGCACTTCAATCCAACACCGCATCTAAACGCTTTAATCGCATAATTCTAAAAGATGCTGAAAAGGTTTTTCTGATTTCACTAGATGAAATAATACGGTGTGAATCATCTGGTAATTATAGCAGGTTCCACCTAACCAATGATCGAACCATACTTGTCTCTACCACTTTAAAAGAATACGAAACACTACTTTCTGATCAAGGTTTTTTCAGACCACATCAATCTCACCTGATCAATGTGACGTTCTTTGAACATTTTGAAAGAAAAACAGGAGGAAAAATCACCATGAGAGATGGCAGTCAAATTCCTGTTTCCTCTAGAAAGCGAGAGCCTCTCATCGAACTTTTGCAGAATTTGTAGGATTCAGGATCCGGAACAATTACGCTGAATAAAGGCAATTCTTACTTCATCGTTTGAAACAAATATTAGTGGTTTGTCACTATTTTTGATGCATGCGAGCAGTGATAATAGATGACGAGGCTTCAGTGAGAGAATCCACCCAAACTCTTTTATCTATCTATTGTCCTGATATCGAAGTGATTGGACAAGCCTCCGGAGTAAAAGAAGGAATTGCTTTGATACAGGAGAAAAAACCAGATCTCGCTTTTCTCGATGTGGAAATGTCCGATGGCACCGGTTTTGATGTCGTATATAGCTTTAAAGATCGGGATTTCGCTATTGTTTTTGTAACGGGTCACAATGAATACGCTGTGAAAGCATTTCGTCTTTCAGCAATTGATTATATTCTAAAACCAATCGACCCGGAAGATCTGGAAAAGGCTGTAGCTAAAGCTCGGCAAAATTTTCAAGCTACTCTTGCAGGTCTGCAAATGAAAGCCCTGGAAAGCAATCTATCGGAAAGTCGGCCTCAGAGAATTCTTCTGAAAGACTCAGAAAAAATATACCTGATAGACATTAAAGACATAGTTCGGTGTGAATCCGATGACAACTATACTCGGTTTTACTTGACCAAAAACCGAAAAGTTATGGTTAGCACAACCCTGAAAGAATATGAGAACATGCTCTCAGGGCAGGATTTTTTCAGATGTCATCAATCCCACCTGATCAACCTCAATTATTTTGATCACTATGACAAACGTGAAGGTGGAAGTGTTGTTATGAAAGACGGAAGCATTTTACCTGTTTCTGTTCGAAAAAAAGATTTATTGATCAAGGCTCTGGAAGAACTTTAACACTAGGCATTATTCTATTATTTCTTGCCAAAGTTCAAATAACGAATTCTCAACTGTCTTCATACACTTTCTCATAAAATCCAGACACTTTCTCACTGACTCCCTCCTCAGATGCGATTTGCATAGAATTTTGATCTCAATCTATGTTTTCAAATCGCATATACATGAGAAAATTTTTACTCTTTTCACTGTCAATCATGATCGGCTGGCTCACCGTAGCCCAGGACATTACATCCGATCTCTATCTCTATTACCCTCTTAATGGGAGCTATGTTAACGAGGTGGACAATTTCCGAAATCAGGGAGTTCCATATGGACCACCACAGCAAGTGGCGGGTAAAGATGGTTTGGCATATTACTTCAATGGAAATGCCAACCTAAGCTTCGGAGATATCGACCTTACCACAGAGTCATTTACTGTGAGCTTCTGGATGAAACTAAATGGTTTTAATCCCTCTAGTACGATCACCTACAGAGTGATCTCTCAGAGAGCAGGTTGTGATCTAAACAACTTCTTTGATCTGGTTTTACAAAACACTACTCTGGAAGGGTACTATACCATGTATATGGAGATGTATGGTGGCTCAGGATCATATAAGGGTACTGTGCAGCTCGGAGAACTGACAGATCCATTCGAATGGAACCTGATCACGATAGTAAAAGACAATGCGTCAAGAAGTACCAATGCATACATCAATGGCCATCAAGTAGGTAGTGCAGCCTGGACTACTCCAAACAATACAGATATCCTTGATCTTACTACAGGAGCTGATTTTGGCATTTCTACCTCAGAATGTATCAATGGCAACAATGTAAGAAACTTTGTGGGTCATATTGATGACTTGCGTTTTTACAAAAGAGCGCTTACATCAGGCGATGTGATGTCATTGATTCCTTACAATCTGGTAAGTCATTATCCATCTGATGGAGCGGAAAAGACATCTGTAACTTCTGATATTGCCTTTATAGCTAGTAGAGCTATAGATCCCTCGTCTGCAAATAGCTCCAATATTTCAGTAAACGGAAGTGTTTCCGGGGCATTATCTCCTACTTTTTCCGTTTCAGGAGATACCCTTCGTCTCAGTTTTCCAAACGACTTGCCATACGGTGAAGAAATCACAGTGACCTATGACATCCCTGCTCAGGAACCTGCAGCAAGTAATCTCAATGATACATTTACTTTCACCACGGCGACATTAGAAGAGTCGAAAGTGGTAAGTCTGGCATTTGAGGGAGACCTCAATGATGACGGCTCTGCGGCATCTGAATGGACTGCTTTCAATGGAGGTACTCGCTACGTATCAGATGCTTATGGAAACGCAAACTCAGCTCTTGACATTACTTATACAGGACTACTTAGAAACAGTATTGCTACAAGCCCCGCTTCAGGCATTATGGATTTTGGATTATATGAGGACTTTGCCTTCTATACCGAATTCAAATCTTTACAGGCTACAGCATACGACCAGTATATTTTCAATAGAACAAATGGTAATAAACTAGTACAAATTCATCTGAGTACATCAG
>CAXEKM010000835.1:0-2982 GCA_963996645.1 uncultured Marinoscillum sp. | reverse complement strand
TGTAATTAAAATCTTATCAGGAAGACTTAATCTTGAAAATTCCAAAACCTGCCAATACAACAACTACGAAAACTACAAAGCCAACAATAGCTTCAGCAATTTCTAAGATAGCGTTGATCACAAGTCCTCCGGCTACTAAAATTCCGGCTATTACTAATATAGAGATAATCAGTCCTTTTTTCATAAATGTGAGTGGTTACACCTAATGAACTGCGGACTCTTACCGATTGTTAAGATTAATTGTTAAAAACGGCTTTCCACTCTCTGAAACCAGGTCGTTCCTGATCCGCTTCGTTGATCAACCCAGCATCTCTCCAGATTCTGCCAAGAGGTTTTACACTCTCAGGAAACGTTTCATACAGTTCATCATAGTCTTTATGCGTCCACCAAATCACAAACTCATAATCATGGGAATTAGTATTGGATAGAAGTAACTGCACGTAATCTTTCTGAGTACATTCATCAGCCTCTAACGTCACTTCAGGTACATCTAATGTCTCCGCAATTTGACCTGTTTCAACAATCGCTATGGGCTTAGAGATTTTATCATGCAGGAAATCAAAATCTTTTTGAATCTGATTGTCATCCAAGGCACCATGTAGGAAAGGGTAGTAGCTAATGGCAGCAAAGTCCAATTCATTGACATAGGAAATGATATCATCAACATACTGTTGGTCGCTACTTGTAGATAGATTGTGCAATGTGATCGATTCGGAAATCTGGACTCCTGGATAGCGCTCATATAGCCTGGGTTTGAGGTTAGCCATGAGCGTTTTATAGTCTTCCCATTTTTCATTGCTTTTCAAATAGAATTCGTTCACTTCCATAGCTACTACCAGATACTTTAAGTTAGGAAACGCATCAGCCATGGTGGTTACGTAAGTGAAATAAGTGTCTTCCACAAAAGGTTCTGATAGGCTGTTATACATCGGAGTTTCTCCATTATAGCCGGTTATAAGATCATTTCTATCAGGATTGAATAGACTAATGGATAAGACCAGGTCATTCGAGCTAATCATATTATTCACTCGAGTATTTAAATCAGAAGATGCTTGTTCAGGTAATGGGCGTCCATCACGTAGTGCAAACCATGGAATATGGTCATCAAACTGCTCAGAATAGATATCACCATTTTCACCTATGAACTCATAAGTCTCCGTTTTTGCCTGTTCAGTTGGTCCATAAGGCCAGGTGCTGAAACCCATGGAGAAAGACTTGTTTTCAATAATCAGGGTGTCATTAGGCTCAAAGCAATCAAGAAGAGTGCTTGCCTGTTTCTCTTCCGGTACTTCGTTTAGTTTCTTGCAGGATGCTAGAGATAGCATCATCATCACTATTAGTAGCAGTAGTTGAGTGCGCATTTGGTTTTAGTCTGGTAGGAATGCAAAGTAAAACAACCTGAATTAATTGCTCTTCATGCTTCATCATTCTTTATCGTGGTTATTTCAGTTTTCGTCAATTTTTATTCGTTTTTTGTTTGTTAAAGCTGTTTTTATCGACGAATGACGCTTTTATCAATGGATTCTACATAGCATTTTGGAAGCCAGAAATCTAGTTTTGGAGAACCAATTTGTTTCCTAAAATTCAATTGACAACATGAGAACATTAGAATTTATTTTATTGCTGGTGGTCACTATTCTACCATTTGTAAAACGCCCATTGCTTCGAATGGTGCAGGCCAATATAGTCCTGATTATCCTGGCTTCACTAGTGCTGATGCACCTGGTGATAGAGGGTGGAAGATGGCAGATGATACCTGTTTATTTTTTGCTGGCCATATTGGCGTGGAGATTAAAAGTAGCCAAGCCAGATATCAAGGCAAGGATCACCTTCTTGAGAGTACTTGGTTACCTCGGAGTGTTGTTAGTCGTTGCTATTGGCTGGGTGCTACCCAAAGCTTTACCTGTTTTCTCTTTGCCAGAGCCACGAGGTGCATACAATGTAGGTACGGAAGATATATACTTGAAAACGAATATGGACGAAGTGGTGACAGAAGACCCTTCCGATAAGCGCGAATTGATGGTAAAAGTATGGTATCCAAGTGATGAGGACGTTTCGAAATTGGAAGGAGAACCCTATGTAGATCAAACCAGCAGAGCAGGGTTTGCCACAAAGTATGGGCTATCTCCAGGTATGCTCAACTATCTGGATTATGTGAAAACCTATGTATATCGAGATATTCCAGTGGCTGATGGTAAGTTTCCGGTTTTGATCTTCTCCCATGGTTATGGCTCAAAAGCTACAGGTTACTATGCCTTGCTGACTGAGCTGGCAAGTCAGGGATATGTGATTATCAATATGAATCATACCTATGAGAGCTTGGGTACTACTTTTCCTGAAGGCAGAGCGGTTTACTTTGATTATGATTTCCAACGCCGTATTTCTGATGGAGGGATGGCAGATATGGAAGCGCTAATTGCTGCGTTTAAAGATGGTTTGGACTATGAAGCCAGACATCCTATTGTACAGAAAGCAGTCAACAAATTTTACGAAAGTGAATCCATGAACCGATGGGCTCGGGACATGATCACCGTGATCGACGAGTTAGAAGCGTGGAATTCATCAGGTCTCCTAAAAGGTAAAATGGATCTGGATAGACTGGGTGTGTTTGGTCACTCCAATGGCGGTGGATCTGCAGGGAAAGTGCCATTGATGGATACTAGAGTAAAAGCTGCTGCAAACCTGGATGGAATTACATGGGGCAATTTGATCGATACGACTTATCAGATTCCATTCTTGTACATATCTGCGGATTGGCCAGCTGAGCATGAGGATGTGAACTCACACATTTACATCAACAAGAGTACGGACTACTTCTACGAAACTAAATTGCTGAATTCAGGACACCCGAATTTCATGGATATTCCATTCATGATTCCTGTGAATGCATTGGCTGGAACGGGAACCATTGATCCATATCAGGGAATGGAAATCGTAACAAAACTGACTACTGCTTTCTTTGATCAAAATCTTAAAAAATAT
>CAXEKM010000834.1:0-2764 GCA_963996645.1 uncultured Marinoscillum sp. | reverse complement strand
GTATTTGGAAGCTACTGAGTTAGCTTAAGAAATAGATAGCATTTTATAGACGAAAGTCCGGCTGCAAAGTCGGACTTTTTTTTGTTGGCTAAACAATGAGTAATTGGATTTGTAATGCTTGTATATGAAATAGAAAAGCCGCTTTTAAGCGGCCTTTCATTTGCAACTTACTATTTCTGGCTCTTCAAATACTCGTTGTATAATCGGTACATCTCCTTAGGTTCCAGTTTCCAATATTCTACTAATGGATTTGTTTTTACTTTCTCGTTGTACTCCGAAATGAACTGCTGATTTAGACTATCACTGTCCTCATACTTTGCTCTAAGTTCTTCGAGATCCGTGTGAAGCTGTGCTTGAATGTCAGAATAGGAAGGATCACCATAGATATTGTTCATTTCACTAGGATCCTTCTCCAAGTCATATAGTTCCCATACATCCATGTCATAGTAGAAGTGAATCAGCTTATACTTGTCAGTAGTGATACCATAATGTCTTCTTACATCATGCTCTGATGGATGCTCGTAATAGTGGTAGTAATGAGCCTTTCTCCAGTCATCAGGAGTGTTTCCTTTTATAATTGGTACAATACTTTTCCCTTGCATATCACTCGGAATAGTTGTTTCTGCCAAATCCAGGAATGTTTCTGCAAAATCAAGATTCGATACCAAATCATTGTTTACTGTTCCAGCTTTTACAGCACCTGGCCATTTTACAAGTAATGGAGTGCCAAGAGATTCTTTATACATCCATCGCTTATCAAACCAACCGTGTTCACCAAGGTAAAATCCTTGATCAGAAGTGTAAATCACGATGGTGTTTTCATCTAAACCTGAATCTTTCAGGTAATCCAAAACATGGCCTACTCCTTTGTCTACACCAGCAATACAAGCCAAATAGTCTCTCATGTAGCGCTGATATTTATATCTTGTCAGGTCATCACCTTTAAGGTTAGCCTTTTTGAATTCTTCATTGATAGGACCATAGATAGAATCCCATTTTGCTTGTTGAGCATCTGTAAAACCTGCTTGTGGTTGATCTGTAATCTTGATGTCCTGACCCATTTTCATGGCGTCAGATATGGACATGTAATTCAGTGACGCTACTTCTCTATTACCAGAGTAATCATCAAACAAAGACTCTGGTTCTGGAATTTCCACACCTTCGTACATGCCCAGTTCATTAGGGCCAGGTTGCCACGGTCTATGTGGAGACTTATGTCCCAAAAACAACATGAAAGGTTGATCATCAGATTTCACAGAGTCCATCCAGCCAATTGCTTTTTCTGTGATGATCTCCGTAGCATATCCTTCTAGCTGATATTGGCCCTCTTTATTGATAAACAAAGGATTGTAATAAGAACCTTGACCAGGGAGAATATCCACATAGTCAAATCCTTTGCTCGGAGTTTGACCAAGGTGTAGTTTGCCTAGAACACCTGTCTTGTATCCTGCTTGTTGAAGTAGTTCCCCAAAAGTCTGTTGGCTGAAATCGAATTTGGTTCCAAATGTATTGTCCACAAAACCATTTTGATGACTGTATTTACCAGTCATGATGGTTGCTCTGGAAGGTCCGCAAATAGAATTGGTAACTAGACATTTGTTGAACAACATTCCTTCTTGAGCAATTCGATCAATATTAGGCGTAGGAGCTACTTTGGCCAATCTGCCTCCGTAAGCACTGATTGCCTGATAGGCATGGTCATCACTAATAATGAAAACGATGTTTGGTCGCTTTTTTGGTGCTTTTTCAGCTTGTTGATCTTCTTTTGGCTTAGAATAATCACCACACGAGGTGGTAATAGATAGTCCCAGAAGAACATAGATTAATTTTTTCATTTGATTAATTGTCTAATATTCAATTCTTTAAATCTTCGATATCCGTATCAAAAGTATTGTTAACCTTCTGTACAATCAGTACATCTCCTAAATTGAAGGTTTCTTTCAATTTGATGTCCAAAGAAGAAGCACCGATTCTAACTTCATAGCTTCCACTCTCGGCTAGCCATGCACTCTGTTCGTTTACAAATGACGAGAGATCTCTTGGCGTCAATTTGAAGGTCAATGTTTCAGATTCTCCGGGAGCAAGTGTCTTGGTTTTAGCAAATCCTTTTAGCTCAGATTCTGGTTTATCTACCAGCTGTGCCGGAGCAGCCAGGTAGAGCTGTACCACTTCTTTTCCTGCCACTTCACCGGCGTTGGTAATGGTCACTGTAGCCGTTACTTCTTTGCTATCATTGTCAATAGATACATTGAGATCTGAATAAGCAAATGCGGTATAAGACTTTCCGAAACCAAATTCATATGATGGTTTCACATTAAACGTATTGAAATAGCGATATCCTACATAAATACCTTCTTTGTAGTAAACATCTGTTGGGTTCTCTGCAGGAACTCCTAACCAGTTGGCAGCAGATGGGTGATGGTTATAATCAATAGGGAAAGTCATGGTTAGTTTACCACTTGGGTTCACTATGCCACTAAATACGTCAGCAACTGAATTACCGCCTTCCTGGCCTGGTTGCCATGCCAAAAGGATAGCATCTACTTTGTCTTTCCAACTAGCCGTTTCTATTACACTACCGATATTCAGAATTACAATCACTTTTTTGGCTTCTGCATGGAAAGCTTCAGATACTTTATTGATCAACTTTAGTTCATCTTGTCCCAGATAGAAATCGTCATTGATTTTTCTGTCAAATTGCTCTCCTGAGTTTCTACCTAAAGTGATTACTGCTATATCTGCTGATTTGGCCTTAGCTGTAATC
>CAXEKM010000833.1:0-5683 GCA_963996645.1 uncultured Marinoscillum sp. | reverse complement strand
CCAGGTTTTGGTCCACCTTTAAGTGAGTAAGAAAGCCTCTGAAGTGGAACTACTTCCAATACTTTCAGATACATTATTCCATCCCAACCTCTCCTGGGTTTCTGTTGTTCTGTCCATTCAAACCCTTCTCTTGCTTCAAAAGGTGTTGTTTTGTGAATTGAACTCCATTGTCTGAGGAGTTCAGGATCTGTCAAATATTTCCAGATAGTTTCGGTTGGGTATGGATAAAACCAGTTGAGTTGGATTTCCTTTTTCATGATATGTAATATAAAAGTTACGTAATACTAAATGTAACTTTTGAGTTACGCAAATTATTGGCGGAAATTTCCAATATGTAGTCTGCTAACATTTGTTATATAGAACTTTTTGTGGAAGTTGTTAGATATTTCATTAAACAGGTTGTTATATTGCTAGAATAATACTTGACACACATAAGTATTGAAACTGAGCCTATTATTTTGATGAAATATTGAATTATTTGAATGTTAGTTTTCATTTATTTTGTAAAATGACGCCTAGCTGAAAAATAATAACTGATTTATGTCATGTTTGGCAAATCTAATTTGCAAAACACAAACCAATCTTATAACTTTTTCGTGATTAATAATATTTAACGGCGTTATTAGTCATTAATCATTTTGGATACTCACTTAAAAATTATATCAGGCTATGTTGTACTATCCTTGAATATGATCAATTAATCTCCTCCTAAACTTTTATTACGTGCAGTGAAGTGGCAATAATATTGCTCTCATCGTTCGCTTTTGCCTTTTTTTATGCCTCAATACGAGATTTTCCTCGAATGGGATTGGTATGTCTCGTTCAAAATAAGGGGTATATGTAATGTTAATGATATCATCATTGGTTCGCTAATAGTATTGATGATTTAAATGTAAAAGATTCCAGCGGTAACGGATCTTATATAAGTAGACGTGTGAAGAAGTGACTATTAATTTATTAAGAACCAAAAATCTATGAAAAAGACAGAGATTGCCATTGTTGGCATCGGCTGCCATACACCTGGACAGGTGCATGGCCCTGAGCAATTTTGGAACCAGCTGACTAAGGGAGTAAACGGCGTGACAGAAGTGCCGAAGGACCGCTGGGATGTAGAAGAGTTTTATGACCCGAACCCAAATAAGGCGGGTAAAATCAAAAACAACAAAGGGGGATTTATTGAGGGGATTGACCTCTTTGATAATGAGTTCTTTAAAGTGTTCCCAAAAGAGGCAGAGCGAATAGATCCACAACAAAGATTGTTGTTGCAAACGACTTTTGAGTCAATGGAAGATGCCGGTGACAAGCTGGATGCTTTGAAGAATACCAACACGGCGGTGTTTATGAGCACATTTACCAATGACTACTGGGATATGCAGGTTGGACAGGAAAACCGATATGGTATTAGTCCGCATACCCCAATGGGTAGCTCATTGACAGCCATAGCAAACCGGGTTTCCTATTTTTATAATCTGAAGGGTCCAAGTGTGTCGATAGATACGGCTTGTTCGGGTTCATTGGTGGCTGTTCATCTGGCATGTCATAGTATTTGGGATGGTAGTGCAGATGCCGCTTTTGCAGGTGGTGTGAACATCATCATCAATCCTGAATCTACCTTGATGATGTCTAAAGGGAACTTCTTGAGTCCTGATGGCTATTGTAAATCCTTTGATGATAGTGCTAATGGTTATGTACGAAGTGAAGGAGTTGGCGTAGTTTATTTGAAAGCTTTGGACAAAGCCCTGGAAGATGGAAATAAAATCTATGGTGTAATCCGATCTACTGTATGTAATTCAGATGGATTCACTTCTGAAGGATTCACAGTGCCAAGTGAAACATCGCAAACAAAGATGTTGGGCGATGCTTATAAGCAAGCAGAAATCGACACTGACCGTTTGCAATACATTGAAGCTCATGGTACAGGTACTCCTGTCGGTGATCCAATTGAGACGCGTTCCTTCTCCAATGTATTTGCTACAGAAAGCAGAAACAATCCATTGATGATTGGCTCGGTGAAAAGTAACATTGGGCATATGGAAGGTGCTGCCGGAGTTGGTGGATTGATTAAACTGGCTTTATCAATAAAAAACAAAGCGATTCCTGGTAACCTGCACTTCCAGAAAATCAATCCGAAAATTGATTTGGAAAACTGGAAACTCAAAGTGGTGAGTGAAAACACGACCTGGCCAGATCAGCCAGATGGTTCTCCAAGAGTTGGAGGTGTGAACTCTTTTGGAGCTGGTGGTACGAATGCTCACGTAGTTATTGAAGAATATGTCGCTCCGTTTGAGGAGATAAAGCCTTCGGAGAAGGAGAATCAATACCTCTTCCATACGAGTGCTATGACCAAAGAGGCTTTGAAAAATCTACTAACATCGTATAAGGAGTATATTCAGGAATCAGGTCATGATTTGAGGGATATATGCTATAATGTGGGTAAGCATCGTTCGGATTTGAAATACCGCATCGCAATAGCTGGAAAAGATGCTGCTGATATCATTGCTAAAATTGATGCCTATATAGAAGGTACAGTTCTAGCGGGTGTTGTAGAAGATGAAGTAGATGTTAAGCCAAGTAAGTTAGCCTTTGTGTTTACCGGTCAGGGGCCACAGTGGTATGCGATGGGTCAGGAGTTAATTGCCACCGAGCCATTGTTCAAACAAGTAATTCAAAAGATAGAAGGATATTTTAAAGAAATCGCTGGTTGGTCTCTATTAGAAGAGATGAATAAGGATGAGGAAAACTCGCGTGTAAACGATACGCGTATTGCTCAACCTGCTATCATGGCGATTCAGATTGCTCTGGTAGAGCTTTGGAAAAAGCACGGAGTTGTTCCGCAAGGTGTGGTTGGTCACTCTATTGGTGAGGTGGCAGCTGCCTATACCAGTGGCGCTTTGACTTTGGAGCAGGCAGTGCAGGTAATCTACCATAGAAGTAGAGGGCAGCATGCGGCTACTGGAAAAGGTAAAATGTTGGCCATCAGTGTAACTCAGGCGAAAGCAGAGGAATTGATCAAAGACGTTTCGGATGTGGTTTCAATCGGAGCAGTTAATGGTCCTGAGATGATCGTGCTTTCAGGTGATGAGCGTCCATTGATTCGCATTTCTGAGTTAATGGAGGCTAATGACATTTTCAATAAGTTCTTGAGAGTGACAGTGCCATTCCACTCACACCATATGGAGCCATTGAAAGACGAATTGATTAGTTCTTTGTTGGAGCTTCAGCCCAAGAAAGCGGAGTTGGATCTTTATTCTACCGTAACAGGAAAAAAAGAGGATGGCTCACATTTATTGAGTGAATACTGGTATCAAAATGTTCGTCAGCCGGTTTATTTCTCCAATGCATTGGATGAAATGATCAATGACGGTTATGATTTGTTCATTGAGATTGGACCTCACCCGGCATTATCTGGCGGTGCACAAGAGTTGTTCCAGAAGAAAGGCGTCAATGCTAGCATCTTCCCATCAATCAAGAGAAAAGAAGATGAGAAACTGAGATTCTTACAGACTTTAGGATCATTGTATGCTAAAGGTTTCGATTTGAACTGGGATGCTATTTATCCGGAAAGCAATACACTGAAAGACCTTCCTAAATATACCTGGGATCTTAAATCATTCTGGTATGAGGTTTCTGAGCATAAGGCACGAAGAGTGGAGAAAAAACCACACCCGTTGATTTCTGGCTTCAGTCAGTCAGGTGTGAATGATACTACATATACTTTTGATGTGTTGCTGGATCGTCATGTGGATCCATATATAGATGATCACCGAGTAGATGATGTGATCATTTTCCCAGGCACAGGTCACTTAGAGATTGCAACAGCTGCGGCTAAGAGCGCTTTCAAAGATCAGTTTGGATTCCTCGAAGATGTCAATTTTGAAAATGCGCTATTCCTTCCAGAAGAAGGAGAGATGTACGATGTGAAAATCGAGGTGTACTCTGATGAAGAGAAATACTGGATTTTGAGTCGTGATAAGAGCAATCCAGATGCCGAGTGGGTCAAGCACTCTAATGGAAAAATGAACGTACTCGCTGATCAGTTTGAGTCACAGCCTGTGGATTTGAAAGCTATTCAGGAGCGAGTAAATGATCGTCTTCCAGTGCAACCAATGTATTTGGAATTGAAGAAAAGTGGTTTGTTCTATGGCCCAACTTTCAAAGCGATCAAAAACCTTTGGGTAGTTGATCAGGAGATTCTAGGTAAGATCGAATTGCACGAATCACTAGAATATGGAATTCAGGATTATTACCTGCATCCGGCTATTTTGGATGCATGTCTTCATACTATTTTCGCTGCGAAAATGAGTGATGATGATGAAGAGCGTGGTATTTATTTACCAGTACATATCGATCGTTACAAGCTGCATGCTAAACCATCTTCCAAAACGGTGTACAGTTACATTCAAGTGGCTGAGGCAAGTTCTGAATATCTGAAAGGTGACTTCTGGATCATTGATGAGGATGGTACGTTGATTGCAGAAATTCAGGGATTGGATTGTAAGTACATCGAAGGTTCTAGAAGCAATGAGCAGGATCTTGCTTATTCTGGATGTTACGAATATGAGTGGGAAAAAGCAGGAGGGTTGGCATTTAAACCTGCCAATAATAAAGTGCTTTTGTTTGGAGAGAAAGGATTCGAATGGTCTTCATTTCAATCAGCTCTAGAAGCAAAAGGTACAACCATCATCGAAAGTGGCATAACGAATTACGAAGATAGAGAAGTGGTTCGAGGTGTTCTGAGAGAAATCAAAGAAGCGCATCCTACTTTGAATCGTGTGATCATCACATTGCCACTTTCTGAGCAAAGCGAATCTTTGAAAGAATCTACGGTTGATTTGTCATGGAAAGTGTTGAATATTTTCAATGCGATCATTGAAGAAGAGCAGCAGATGTCTGTGTGGTTAATCAATGAAAAGGCGGATATCGTTGTAGATTCTGATAAAGACATCAACTTGTTGGAGTCTGTAAGTTATGGACTGGGTCGAGTGATGATCAACGAATATCCATTGGCGTCTGTAAAGATTGCTGATTTGGGTGATCGTGAGAATGCTCAGGAGTTGGATTCGTTGACCAAACTGATTGCATCTACTTCCAATGGTGGAGATGAATCTGACTTTGCCTTCAGAGGAGATGAAATTTTTGTGAAGCGATTGAAAACAGTCAATAAAGACAGTGCTCAGGAAAAAGCGTCTGTTTCTCTTCCGGCTTCTGGTAGTTACTATCAGACCATGTTGAAAGAAAAAGGCATTCTGGATAGCATCGCATTCCAACAAATAGCTCCGTTCGGATTAGGTGATATTGAAGTAGAGATCGATGTGAAAGCAGCTGGTCTGAACTTCAAGGATGTATTGAACTTAAATGGTTTACTTACTGAAGAAAGTGTTATTGGTGGACTTGTAGGAGCACAGCTCGGATTAGAGTGTAGTGGTGTGGTTTCTAGAGTGGGTAAATCAGTTGAGCACGTGAAGCCAGGTGATCGAGTGATTGCATTTTCTCCAAATTCATTTGCTGGGAAGGTGGTAACCCCGAAACACTGTGTGGTGAAGCTTCCTGATCATATTTCATTTGAAGAAGGAGCTACCATTACCCTTGTTTATCTCACAGCTTATCACTGTATGTTCAATCTTGGACAAATGGATGAAGGTGAACGTCTGTTGATACACTCCGCTACTGGCGGTGTTGGTAT
>CAXEKM010000832.1:0-9087 GCA_963996645.1 uncultured Marinoscillum sp. | reverse complement strand
GTCTATCAAAACCTAACCCAATACCATTTCTTAAGAGGAGAATTTGAAAGATCTAGGATTTGCCTGGATAGTGGCTATTATTTTGCAAAGAGAATTGGAGACCTGAATGTGTACATCAAGTTGCTTGGGATTGATGTGGAATTTGAAAAGTTGCACAATAATTATCAGCGAGCGGAGCTAATGATGGAGTACTATGATTACCTCAAAGATAGTTTGCATAGCATTCGTCAGGAGTCATTGGTTCAAGAACTAAATATCAAGTATGAAACAGCAGAAAGTAGGCAGAAAATTGCGGAACTCGAGTTGGCACAAAAAAACGTGGCTCTTTCATTAGCAAAGTCTAATAACCAGCGGAATATTTTTATATCAGGTTTTGTGTTGTTAATGGTAGTTGCAGGCTTTTTGTATTATCAGTATAACACTAAAAAACGAACTTCTGAGATTCTTGAAATCAAAAACAACCAAATATCAGAATCACTTTCAGAGCGTGAAATTCTTTTGAAAGAAATCCATCATCGTGTTAAAAATAACCTTCAGGTAATTTCAAGTTTGCTCAATTTGCAGGCTGATACTTTAACAGATGATGCTGCGGTACATGCTGTACGTGAAGGGCAAAATAGGGTAAAATCCATGGCATTGATTCACCAAAGATTGTATTCTACTGATGATGTCAGGGGAGTGGATGTTCAGGATTATTTGGAGAATTTATGCAGTGAGTTATTCAGTGCTTTTGGAGTGGATAGGGATCAGGTGGATTTTTCGGTAAAATCTGAAGGTTTGAAAATGGACATTGATACCGTTATCCCTTTGGGGTTAATTGTTAATGAACTGATCACCAATAGCATCAAGTATGCATTTCCTGAAGGTAAGACTGGTCATATAGAAGTGGCTCTGGAACAAAAAGGGGATCAATTAGTGGCCAGAGTAGCTGATGATGGAGTGGGCATGAACGAAGTAACTCTCTCCAATTTAAATTCATTTGGGTGGAAGATGGTGAACATTTTGTCTATGAAAGTAAAAGGTAAACTCAAGGTCATAAATGAAGGAGGTACCTCAGTGGAATTGGTAATGAGTAGATATAAATTGGTGTGATGAGCAAAGCGAAAGTACTGATAGTAGAGGATGAGCCGTTGATCGCTTATGATATCTCGGGCATACTGAAAAAGAACAATTACGAAGTGGTGGCCATTGTAGATGAAGCTGCCGATGCTTTGGAGGAGGTTATCAAATCTGAGGTGGATATTGCGTTGCTAGATGTGAATATTGAAGGAGATATGGATGGAATAGAACTGGCTGCTCAATTAGAATTGCCGTTTATCTTTCTTACCTCTTATTATGATCAGCCTACTCTTGATCGTGCCAAACTAACAAATCCAGCTGGCTACGTTGTAAAACCATTTAGTGAAAAAGACCTCATTGTAAATCTAGAAATAGCTCTGTCTCGCACTGTTACCAAACAACCGGAGATCGTTAACCGCACACCGGAGAAGTTTTTCGTTAGAGATGGTAATGAAGTGGTTTCTGTCATGTCATCAGATATTCTGTTCGTGGAGGCAAGTGATAATTATTCATACATCTATACCGATAAGGGCAAGTACCTCATCAGCCACACACTCAAAAGTATAGAAGACAAATTGCTGCCTTTTGGTTTTAGACGTATTCATCGATCGCATTTGGTCAATTTTGATAAGATCAATTCTATTTCTGAAGGCTATGTCTTTATAGGAGCACATAAAGTGCAGATTGGTAAGTCATACCGCAAAAGTTTCATGGATAGTTTGCCGGTTTTGTAGGAATTCCCTTTACTCATTTTTGCCCTCCCTTTACTAGGTTTTACTCGCTCTTCCCTTAAAACCGGGATAATTCATTATAGATTAAGGGACATCTTCACTGCTGATTGATAAACCTAAACAGCAAAAGATGAATAAAACTTTACCGCTATTGTTCTTGCTTATTCTGGCAAGTTTTGCTCTTTTCTCACAGCCAACAGGGAATCCGTTTATTACCAAGTGGGATACGAATGGTGGCGTAAGGGTGGTGCTCCCTCAAAATTCTAGTTACAGTTACAACTTCACCGTGGATTGGGGAGATGGTACTGTAGAATCAAAAACCTCCAGTTCAGGAGTGGTGCATGATTATGCTACATCGGGCGTCAAAACCATCAAGATTTATGGAGAGTATCCAATTCTTAATTTTCCTTTAAATTTTTCATATACCTGGGAGCTAGTTGAAGTGGTTCAATGGGGAGATATTCAGTGGGCTTCCATGAATCAGATGTTTCGTAATTGTTCTAATCTGGTGGTTAGCGCTACAGATGTTCCTGATCTTACTAACGTGACAGACATGTCCAAAATGTTCCAAAGTGCAGGTCTTGGTAATGTTGATTTTACCGGATGGGATGTAAGTGGAGTCACTAATATGAGTGAAATGTTCAATGGTGCAGCTTCTTTCAATGGAGACCTAAGTGATTGGGATGTGAGTGCGGTTACCGATATGAACAATATGTTCTATGGAGCTTCTGCCTTCAATTCCGATTTGAGTGCCTGGGATCCGATTAGTGTGAACGATATGGCATACATGTTTTACGGAGCGTCTAGTTTTTCGGGTGATCTCAGTGGATGGTCTACCGGTTCGTTATCCGCCATGAACCACATGTTTGAGAATGCTACAAATTTTGATTCAGACCTCACCTCATGGGATGTGAGTGGGATTGCAGACATGACAAGTGTCTTTAAAAATGCGTCTTCATTCAATGGAGACCTTAGTGGTTGGGATGTAAGTGGTGTCACTAATATGAACAGTTTGTTTTATGGTGCCAGTTCATTCAATTCAGATATATCAGGCTGGGACGTGAGCACAGTTACAGATCTCCAGCAGATTTTTTACAATGCCACTAATTTTAATGGAGATATTTCATCGTGGAATGTAGGAGCCGTTGCCAATTTATATGCTGCATTTAGAGGTGCTTCATCTTTCAATCAAAATATTGGAGGTTGGGACGTAAGTCAAGTGACTAATATGTATTTGATGTTTTACAATGCCTCAGCTTTTAATCAGAATATTGGGTCCTGGAATACTGGGAATGTGACCAATATGGCCAGTATGTTCCGAGGTGCTACAGCTTTTAATCAAGAAATTGGGAGCTGGGATGTGTCTTCGGTTATGGGCTTTAATAACATGTTCGAAAATGCAAGTGCATTTGCTGGCGACCTTTCATCTTGGGATGTTAGTTCCGGGACAAGTTTTTCGGTAATGTTTCAGAATGCGCCTGGATTCAATGCAGATATTAGTGGATGGAATACTTCATCGGCGGTCAATATGGGCAACATGTTTGCTGGAGCTACATCATTCAATCAGGATATTGGAGGTTGGGATGTTAGTAATGTTACCATTGCCTATTTTATGTTCTCAGGTGCGTCATCATTTGATCAGGACTTAAGCGAATGGGATGTGACCAGCATGACCAATATGAGAAATATTTTTGATAACACGTCACTTAGCGCTACCAATTACGATTTGATACTTTATAGCTGGTCCCAGTTGAGTGGCTTGCAATCAAATGTTCGTTTTGGGGGTGTTGGTTTGGAGTATTGCGAAGGCGCAGATGGTAGAACTACTCTTGTAGATACCTACAATTGGAATATTGAAGGAGATACAGAAGTCTGCCCTGATCCTTTTATTACCAAATGGCATATAGAAGACGATGGTACTGCAGATTACAACCAGGTTAGATATTATGCCAGCGGATCCTATTTAGGCAAGTTTGATATTGATTGGGGTGATGGTCAGGTGTCTGAAGATGTGGTAAAAGAAGCTACTCACACCTACGCTGCTGATGGAGATTATTTAATTTCTGTAAGTGGCGATTATCATACCTTCCAAGTAGTTGACAATAAAGGGAAGAAGCAACTCATTGAAATTGTGCAGTGGGGGGATACGCAGTGGTGGGACTTGAATGGATCTTTTGCTGAGTGCTCTAATCTGGAAATGACGGCAACAGATATTCCAGACTTATCGATTGCAACCAGTCTGAATAGGGCATTTTATCTATGTTCAAATTTCAACGGCGATCTAAGTAATTGGGACGTTAGCAATGTTGCCAATATGGATTGGACATTTGCCTACTCGGGATTTAATGGAAATATTAGTACTTGGGATGTCAGCGGTGTAACATCCATGATCGCTACATTCAGTAATAATACCGTCTTTAATCAGGATGTCAGTTCGTGGGATGTTAGCAACTTGGCTAATACAAGTGGTTTGTTTGAAGGTGCTAGTTCGTTTGATCAGGACTTGGGAGCATGGGACTTGAGTAGTGTTACCACTTTAGGTGGAATTTTTAAGAATGCGGGTTTGAGCACAGAAAACTATGACAACACATTGATCGGTTGGGCTCAAAATACAGGACTTCAAAGTAATCTGTCACTAGGTGCTAATGGTCTCACTTTTTGCGCTGGTGCAACTGCCAGGCAAGCGCTTATTGATGATTTCAATTGGGGCATCTTAGATGGTGGAGAGTCTTGTGATGTGATTACCTGGAATGGAGCATCATGGAGCAATGGAGTCGGTCCATCTGCTAATGATGATGTAGTTATTGCATCTGGTACATATACTGCTGGTTTTGAATGCAATAACCTAAGCATCGCATCGGGAGCAAGTATTTTATTAACTGGAACCATTGAGGTAAATGGAGACCTAACCAATGACGGAACTTTTGAAGTGACTTCTGGATCTTCACTGATTACATATGATGGTAATACTATAGCTGACAACATCACTTTTTCTAGAAATACTAGATACAGTGACGGTAAGTACAGTTTTGTAGGAGTGCCTGTGGAAAATGGTGGAAGTGCCATAACCGGGGATCAGCTGGGTAATCACGTGTATAGCTATGACGAGTCTGCTTCTGCCATAGCGGATGATTTGGCGAGATGGATAGATGCAAGTAGTGATGTATTAGTGCCAGGGAGAGGCTATACCCAGGCAGAGCAGCAAACTATTGAATTCACAGGTAGGCCAAATGATGGATCTATTAGTTATACTGCTTCTGCTGTCAATGATGGATTTCACTTATTAAGTAATCCTTATCCTGCGGCAATAGATGTAAATGAGTTCATTGATGGTAATTCTGAAATTACAGGCACGCTCTATGTTTGGGATGACAATGGATCAGATACTGGAAGAGGATCCAATAGTGATTACATTGTGGTAACTAAGACAGGTGCTACAGATAATAATGGTCCTGATAATGAGTCCAGATGGAATGGTCATATTGGATCTATGCAAGGTTTTTTCATTCAAATGGATGGTAGCGCAGGTTCTGTGCAGTTCGCAGAGTCTATGAGAGTAAGTGGCAGCAATGCAGATGGTAATTTCTTTAGAACTTCCGACGAAAAAGCACCAATTGTAAGAGTGAATTTGACAAATGCCAATGGCCTGTTCAAACAAGCGATTGTTGGTTGGAATGATGAGGTTAGTAACACTGAGTTTTCCAAAGGGTATGATGGTTTGGTCTTTAGCACATCATCTCCAAACATGATCTATTCTACCAAAGGTGAACACGCCTTGGCTATACAAACGATCACTTACTTAAAGGAGCAAGTTCCTTTGGTTTTTAATGTGTCAGATCCAGGCATCTATAAGATTGAATTAGATTTTAGTGAAGCAAATGGTGAGTTCTTGTATTTGAGAGATAACCTGACAGGTGAAGTCATAGATGCTAGTGCTGGCTATGAATTTTCGGCCCAACCTGGGCAAAATACAGATCGTTTCGTTCTTGTTCGGAGCAAAAATGTACTGGGATTGATGGATGAGGCGCTAAAAGTTTATGCTTCTAATCATACACTGTATTTCACTATTGAAGATGGTGTTAAGAGAGATTTTAAGGTTTTAAGCCTTTCAGGTCAACAAGTTTACAAATTAAGTTTGGATCATTCAGCGCAAGTTCAGATGTCGGTACCTGCGGGTGTATACTTCGTCTCAGATGGCAAGCAATCATTTAAAGTAGTCTTGAAATAACTGAAGCAATCATGAAAAACATATTATACAAAACCCTTTTTGTTCTTCCTGCCATTTTAGTGGTGCTGCCTGCAATGGCTCAGCCTTCTGCTCCACCAGCTACTCCAATTGATGGAGGACTCAGCTTACTTTTAGCAGCAGGGGGTGCTTATGGGATTAAAAAAATTAGAGACCATAGAAAAAGCGAATAAAAAGTAATCATAGCTGATTGGGATAAGCCGACTTCATCTTTTTTCATGAGAGGAGTTGGCTTTATTTATTAAAGGCTATGAGTTGTAAAATTCTCATAACGTTTTGTACAATAGGTGAAAATTTCACTAGATTAGTGGATTAGGGGAAATGCTTTGTATTCCTCCTTGAGTTTTAGATTAACTGATAAAACCAACCACTATGTTTAAACACCTCCATTTATTATTGTTGATGTTGCCAATACTTTCTCTTGCTCAAAATGGAGGAGGTGCCCCGCCAGCTACACCTATTGATGGAGGTTTAAGTTTATTGCTTGCTGCTGGCGGCTTGTATGGGATTAAAAAATTAAAAGATCTTAAGAAGTAATCTTTTAAAGGTCACAATAAACCGGCTGAATTGAGTCGGTTTTTTTGTTTAGAAGCTGTCAAATATTAGTAATAAGGCCTATCTTCTTATATACATGTTCAAGAATCTACTTTTTTGTCTTATACTTTTTAGTGTTGCCACAAGTGTTCAGGCTTCATACCAATATCGTCCGGTACATACACTTGTCGATTTGTATGCGATCGACATAGATGAGAAGGAACGACGTGTTTTTAATCGAGAGATCAATGAGGTTTCAAAATTGCTGACAAGTAATGCTTCGAGTTCTCTTTTTCTATTAGATAGTTTGCTGCAGACGAATGAATTTGGATTTGAATCCAAGCTTGTTCTATCCTATTTCCGGGCAAAGGCTCTTAGTGGTCTAAGTCAATTTGATGAAGCTCAGGAGTACTTAACTATTTTGATGAGTAATAAGCTCAACGAGTCATTATATGCGGACTGTTTGGTGTTAAGAGCCAGGTTGTTAAAGTATTCTGGAGATTTCGCAAATTCAATTGAAGCATTTAGGGATGCACTGAATATCTATAAAGATACCAACGATGAAATCGGGCTTATGATTCTGTATGTGAATCTTGGAGAATACTACAGAGCTATTGGGAATTATAATCTTGCACTGGAGTATTTGTACAATGCGGATAAGTTGTCAAGTATTCCTAATGTTACTATGGAATTAGAGCTTTATAAGTTCAGTAGAAAGGCAGCAGTCTTCAATGAGTCAAGTCAACTAGATTCTGCTATGATCACAACAAGAAAGTATCTGGATCTAGCAAAAAAAACAGGCAATAAGGTGTTGATGGCAGAAGCTTATAATGAACTGGCCTCCGTCCTGGCACGAATGGGTGTTGATGAAGAGATAGAAGGGTTACTTTTGACAGCTATCGATTTGTGGAAAGAGGCTGGATATGATCGATATTGGGTAAGTGCAGCAGGTAATTTATGTAGTCATTGGATTGAGACTCGTCAGTTTGACAAGGCGAGTGAATTAATAAATGAGGTAATGCCCGTTATTAGAAAATACCAGTGGCACTCTGTCCTGTATACCTATTATGAACACTTAGCAACCATTAGCCTCTTGTCTAATGATATTAGGATTGCTTATCGATATTTAGATTCTGCCAAAGCAGCAGTTAGTTTGGAAAGGGCAACACTGGTTAATAAAGAGGTGGCTGTTAGAACCGCCAATTTGGAGGTGGAACGCAAAAAGCTTGAATTGGAGGTGGAAATTACGAAGGCTGAACGTGAGCGGCAGAAGTTTAACTTAATTCTTATCGCATTAGTTACAGCTGGAGTTTTACTTGTTGTTGTATTGATATTTTACTTGTCACTGAGATCAAAAAACAAGCAAATAAATCGAATTAATAATCAGCTCTCAGAGGCTGTTACCAACAAGGAACAATTATTGAAAGATGTGCATCATCGAGTTAAGAATAATTTAAGCTTTTTAATTGGTCTAATACAACTTCAAAAATCACAGTCATCCAATGAAGAAGCAAAAGTTGAATTAGATAAAGTTAAAGAACGTCTTGAATCCATGGCCATGCTCCACGCATCGTTGTTGTCAAGAGGAAGCCTGGAAGGGGTTGATTTGAATTGCTTGATTTCTGAAATCAAAATGCAGATTGAAAATATCACTTCAAATGTGTTGGTGAATGTGGATTCACTCCTTAAACCCATAATTATTCCTGGTGATAAGGCTGTTTTATTAGGGGTAATTATCAATGAGTTGGTTACCAATGCTGTAAAGCATTCATTGCAGCCAATTAATGGTGGTAAGGTTGATATTGGAGTGTCGTTAAATGAAGGTAAGTTGAGTCTGAGAATATCTGATAGTGCTAGTGAGGTTTCAAAAATGCTTGACTTTAGTAATCCACAGACTGTTGGTTTGAAATTGATTAAAATGTTGGTTAATCAACTCAGGGGGACAATCACTTATGATGGAATTTCTGATAATATTTACCTATCCATCAACTATCCATTGCAATGAAATTAGCTGTTTGTGAAGATGACGCTATTATTAATAATCTCATAGTCCAATATTTGGAGGAAATGGGGCATGAAGTGGTGGCTAGTGAGTATTCTAAAGATGCTTTCTTCGAAGTGATCAATGATTTATGTCCTGATTTGGTTGTGCTGGATATTAACCTGGGCGAAGGAAAAGAGGGTGTTCAGATAGGGCACTACTTGCGAGAGAGAAATATTCCCTTTATTTACATTACAGCATATTCAGATCCCGATACACTGAAAGAAGCTATTTCAGTTGAACCATTAGGGTATCTGGTCAAGCCATTCACTCAAGCTCAATTGGTTGCTCAAATTCAGTTGGCAAAATCCCAGGTTGATGTTGAGCTTCATGAATTGCATGTCGGCACAGGAAGTCATTTTTTCAATATAGACCTGAGGGAAATAAACCATATTGAGTCTTCTAGAAATTATCTGATATTTCACGCTATTGATATGAATGAGGCACCAATCAAAGTGCGATTAACTCTTAAGGAG
>CAXEKM010000831.1:0-5085 GCA_963996645.1 uncultured Marinoscillum sp. | reverse complement strand
GAGAGCTGGCATAGCAGATAGCGCAGACCTAGGTGTAACCTTCAACTACACCATGTGGGGAAGCACGGTGATCGGACTGGATTTCAAAAAACAACTGAAAACAAAAGGTCAAGCGTTTCAAGTAGCTTTAGGTGGAGCAATTTCGTCCATCTCCGGCGATGATCAGGGTTTGGCATTACACTTACCCGCATACATAAGCCGACATTCACCGAATGAGAAACTGGCTGTCTACCTCAACCCTAGATTACTCTATTATTTTGATTTGAATCACGATGCTGAATACGATAATTCAGGTTTTGCAGTGGCAAATTCTTTAGGCCTAAAGTTTGGTAATCGCATTTCACTAATGCCCGAATGGGGATTACTATACGGCAGGCATAATGGAACCATGAAAGTGAACAATTTTTTCGGTGTTGGATTAGCTCATCGAATTCGGTAATTGGACTCAGTCCCTCATCACTTCTTCACGATGCTTCATGCCCCATCTGTACAATTCTATTAGCAAAGGCTCTAGCGACTTACCATGCTCGGTAATTGAATACGCCACAGTTGGTGGAAAAGTATTGAATTCATTTCGTACAATCAGCTTGTTGATTTCTAAATGCTTCAACTCTTTAGACAGCACTTTATCTGTGATCCCATTTACTTCTCGACTAATCTCTCGAAATCGTTTAGTATTCTGAGAAAGCGAAAGCATAATCAGGATTTTCCATTTTCCCTCCAGCGCTTCTATGGCATCTTTGATAGCCATCACATTTTCCGGGCATCCATCTCTTGTCATCATAATCCTGCGAATTAAAGGAATTGACAAATACTTACCTCACAGATAGCACTTTCCATGAGGATAGTAATATACTTTGGATAGTAACGGCGAAATAGTTTTGTCATCAAAAAAACATGACAATAAACTGGAAAAAAGCACTTCACATTTCCCTATGGACTTTACAGGCTATTCTTTCCATCACTTTGTGTTGGGCAGCTTATATCAAGTTGACACTGCCAATAGAGCAATTGGAAGAGATGTGGCCCTGGGTACTGGAGAACCAAAAACTGGTAAGAATTACTGGGGTTTTTGATGGTTTGGCAGGGATTGGATTAGTGATTCCTGGTTTAGTAAAAATCAAGCCTCAATTAACAATAGTTGCCAGTGGAGGACTGGTATTACTGATGATCTGTGCTATTGGATTTCATATCTTCCGAAATGAAGTACATGCCATCGGCTTCAATATGGTATTCGGGATTCTAGCAGGAGTGATTATGTGGGGGCGTATGAAGATCCCGATAAAGTAAGAAGTAAAGGCTGGCTCAACTTACTGAGCCAGCCAAAATTATTATAGTAACATGCCGCCAGACACTTCAATGCGCTGACCATTGATCCAACGGCCTGCCTCGGAGCATAAGAAGGCTACAACTCCACCGATATCTTCAGGTAAACCTGCACGACCAAGAGCTGTTATACTCGATACCATTTGATTGGTAGCTTCATCATCCCGAACTCTACCTCCTCCAAAATCAGTTTCAATTGCTCCTGGTGCTACAATATTTGCCGCAATCTGTCTCTCGCCAAGTTCTTTAGCCAAATACCGTGTGAGGACTTCCACTCCACCTTTCATCGATGCATAAGCAGATGATCCAGGCATAGAGAATCGAGCTAAACCAGAAGAAATATTGATGATACGACCACCATTATTCATTAATTCCAGACACTTCTGTGTTAGAAAATACACTCCTTTAAAGTGTACATTCATCAGTTGATCAAAATGCTCCTCTGTAGTTTGAGCGAAAGGCATGTAGTGGCCTGTTCCGGCATTATTGATCAGGAAGTCAAACGTTGATTCCCCTGAAATACTCTTCAAAGCCTCTTTGAAAGTACCGATAAAGGCATCAAAACCCGCTACTTTACTAGTATCCAATTGAAGCGCTATGGCTTTTTGCCCCACTGACTCAATTTCGGCAATTACTTCATCTGCCTTCTCTTTGTTGGAGTGATAAGTAATTACAATATCGTTTCCTTGTTTGGCCAGATTTAGTGCCATGTCTCTTCCAAGACCTCTACTACCACCCGTAACCAATGCGATTTTATTCTTCGTTTCCATGTTTCTTCTCTTTAGTTGAAAATTGACGGGACAAAGTTGATCAATACATTAGCCTTCTTGTTTGCACAGATCAATCCAAGGATTGCGCAAATCAAATAATCAACTTAAGATCTGAAGGATACAGGCGTCATGCTGACCTGTTTTTTGAAAAAATTGGAGAAATGTGCCACTTCTTCAAAGCCCAAACTGAAGGCGATTTCCGAGACATTCCAGTCTGTTTGACGCAGCAAGATTTTGGCTTCCTGAACGATACGACTCGATATAATCTCGGAAGTTGTTTTACCGGTACTTTCCTTGATCACTTTATTTAAATGATTCACATGAACCGCCAAACGCTCCGCATATTCTTTAGGAGCTCTTAAATTCAATCGTTGGGAAGGAGTCTCGATAGGAAACTGTCGCTCCAATAGTTCTACAAAAAGGGATACAATTCTACTTGCAGCATTTTGAGGAGAAGGATTACTCATGGCTGGCTGAAGTTTCTGACCATAATGAATCACTTCCATGACATAGTTACGGATCAGATCGTATTTGAATTCGTAATCAGAGGCAATTTCCGTTTTTATCTTCTTGAAAATCAATGCCAAATCCTCTGCTTGCTCATTGGTGATTTCAAATACTGGATAGCCTGATGTTTTAAATACTGGAAGGTCATCTAGCACCACTCCACTCTTATTTTTAACCATAAAATCAGCCGTAAATACGCAGAATGAACCATCCTGATCTTCATCCAATGGAACATAGTGATAAGGAACTTTTGGTGTAGCGAATAGCAATGCATTCCCGTTGATGTCAATCACCTTGTCCGCATATTCTGCACGGTTTCTCCCTCTTATCAAACTGATTTTATAGTATGCCCTGCGATTGTAAGGCATTTCTTTTTTGCGCTTGTAATGCTGTATGGTCGGGGCAATGTCAAAATATTGAAATGTCCTACATCCTTTTGCATGCCTGGAGGCAGCAAACTAGCTATCTCCTGCCCGGTAAAAGCAGAGGCTTGTTGATAAAATTCTTCCAGAGATGTAGTATTGATGCCTGCCATAATATTGCAAAATTCAAATATACTGTTGTTAAACGCCTATAAAGAAATAAGGATATCAAAATCAATCAAGGATCCAGATCTTATGTGCAAACTCCATAATTTAGCAGCATGCAAAAAGTGATTGTCGCTTCTAAAAACCCAGTTAAAATCAACTGCACCAAAGAAGGGTTCGAAAAGATCTTTCCTGAATCGAGTTATGACTTTGAAGGAGTTTATGTTCCTTCTGATGTTTCGGATCAACCTATGACCGATGAGGAGACCTTGCAGGGAGCGATTAACCGAGCCAGAAATGCCCGGCAACATTCTCCTGATGCTGACTTTTGGGTAGGAATTGAAGGAGGTATCGATGAAGTAGAAGACGGAATGATCGCTTTTGCCTGGGTAGCAGTCCTATCCAATGATCAAATAGGAAAGTCCAGAACCAGTACCTTTTACCTACCTCCCAAAGTCGTCCAGTTAATACACGAAGGCATTGAGTTGGGTTATGCCAATGACGAGGTGTTTGGTGAGAAAAATTCGAAACACAAAGGTGGAGCCGTAGGCTCACTAACAGGAGGAGTATTAGGCCGAACCGAGTATTATGTACAGGCTGTGATGCTGGCTTTAGTACCTTTCCGCAATCTAGAGATTTATTAGACACCAGAAAGGCAAGCGCCTCTCTGGTCAAAATCTATCAGGAAAAAACGTGTAGTTCGGTACCCAATAATTCGGTATTGTATACTTTGATACCTTTAGAACCATTTCCATTCAAGCCTTTTCCACTAGTTGAAAAACGCGCTCCGTGTGCAGTACAATAAAACTCCTCACTGGAAGAACGGTAAGTGATTTTACGTTCACCTTCATGTGAGCAAACCTGAGTTACCGCAACATATAGATCTACATCCACATGTGCTATGACAACCTCATTGGTTTTGATCCAACCTCCAACAGTCGTCAAATCAGTATATTGACTATCCGACAAATCCAACGTGAAATCAACATCAGATGCTGGGGATATATCGTTACTACAACTTGTAGCCAGCCCCCCCAGGCAATAAGTTGCAATGATGGCACTTCCTGACAATCCAAGTCTTTTAAGGAAGTCCTTACGATTCATAAATTCAGCTTTGCTTTCTTTAATTAATTGGCTCATATCGAATAAATCTTAGTTTCTAATTAATGGGATTAAATGAATATTGACCGAAACTGACACGGTATCGGCTATTTTCTGAAAGAGTAATGTTGGAACATCGATATCATGATCAGCAAGTGCCACATCAAACTGACATTCCACTAAAAGATTTTCACCTTCCTTTCCTGTTTTCACGTTGATCTTACACTCTTGATCCACTCCATGAATAGTGAGTATTCCATTCGCAATCATATCTCTCATACCAATCTTCAGGGTTTCGGGATCAATCTTTCCTTTGAAAATGGCCAATGGATACTTATCACTCTCCATGTAGTTTTCATTAAAATGTTCCTCCATAAGTTCATTTTCAAAATGAAAGGACGTAATTGGAATTCTAAATAAGAATTCGCCTGTCGACTGATCTAAAATTCCTTTTGCCTCATTCGATTTTGCGGAGATATTTTCCAATGGCGCTTCCGAAAAAAACGAAACATCGGATTGATTTGTAATGAGCTTTTGAGCATATATTCTGCTTGCTTGAAGAACCAAAATCATACAAATAATCAAGGTAATTTTAGATGTATTCATAATTTTTAATGCTTTAATACAAACTCTCTTGTGATGTTAAACCCGAGGTGAATTCCTCCTTTAAGCCACTGATCTGTGGTTTCAGTCAAAAAACCCGTTTCTAGCATAGGTAAGGAGTTAGTCAACTGAAATTGGAACACGTGCCCTCCAGTTTCAATGTCCACTCCAATTGAAAAACTGTCCGTAAAATCATTCAAGTTGGCTGCAGTACTTTGGGTTTGAATTCTGAAATTATATTCAGCATTGAT
>CAXEKM010000830.1:0-4390 GCA_963996645.1 uncultured Marinoscillum sp. | reverse complement strand
TCTTCTGGTACTGGTACAACGCTGACCTGCAGTTCCAACTGCACCAAATACTGCGCCTGGAATCGCTACGTTAAGATCCGCATTCTCGGTAATGATGATTGCGTTGTTTCCTCCCAGCTCAAGAATAGTTTTACCCAATCTTCTACCAACAGCTTCTCCAACAGATTTACCCATACGAGTAGAACCCGTTGCAGAGATCAAAGGCATACGCTTATCATCAGCCATTTTCTTACCGATGGTTGCATCTCCAATGATGAGGTTACATACACCAGGATGAACATCATTTTTATCAAAGATGCCCTGAACGATTTTCTGACAGGCAATTGCAGACAAAGGCACTTTCTCAGACGGCTTCCAAATACACACATCACCACAAACCCACGCGATAGCAGCATTCCATGCCCAAACAGCCACTGGGAAGTTAAAAGCAGAAATTATTCCTACAATCCCAATTGGATGCCACTGCTCGTACATTCTGTGAGCAGGACGCTCCGAGTGCATTGTCAAACCATAAAGCTGACGCGAAAGACCCACCGCAAAATCACAGATATCAATCATCTCCTGTACTTCACCAAGACCTTCCTGAAGCGACTTACCCATTTCGTAAGACACCAATGCTCCAAGATCATCTTTATGCTTTCTAAGCTCCTCACCGATCTGACGTACAATTTCTCCTCTTTGTGGAGCTGGTTTCAATCTCCAGGTTTTGTATGCCTCCTCAGCAGCTTTGATTACTTTCTCATAAGCATCTTCGTCTGCCAAAGTCACCTCAGCAATCGCTTTTCCATCAGCTGGTGAAAATGAAGTAATCTTCTCTCCTCGGGTTGGCAACCATTTGGTTCCTATCGCAGCACCGGGGTTTGATGCCTCTACACCGAGATTCTTCAGAATCACACTAATTTCTTTTGTTGAACTTGCCATATTCAAGTATTGGTTATTTTGTTGTTTCGAGGTGGCAAAGCTAAAAAAATATCCCACCTAAAAGCATAAAAAATGCCACTCCGGCAAATAATTCCGAAGTGGCACTAAAACTACTCTAACCTAACTAATCACCAACCTAAGCCGTAATATGCTTTTTCTCCGCTCGGATAAATTCCTTCTATCAATACTCCTTCTCCCCTTGCAGCATCCAATGATGCTGTAAGGTCATCGACGGTTCGGATTGGTCGTCTGTCTATTTTAGTAATGATGAAACCTTCTTCTATTCCTGCTTCCTTAAACTTTCCATTGTCCAAATCTCTAACCTGAACTCCGTTATCCAATTTCAGCTTTTGCTTCATGGTATCAGAAACTGGCTCCACTTTAGCTCCACTTACTTCATAGGCTCCTTTTTCAGATGCTGAACTTGCCGTAACAACTTCAGTAGTCATAAACTGGTTCTTCAAAGTAGCTTTTACAGTTTCCGTTTTTCCTTCTCTGATATAAGTCACATCGATTTGATCACCCGGTCTATTAAGCGCCACTTGCTCCTGTAGCTGCGCCACGTTAGAAACCTTCTTACCATCAATGGCGATGATGACATCTTTCTCTTTCAATCCTGCATCTGCTGCTGAAGTGCCTTCATTAACTCTAGCTACAAATACTCCCTTCAGCACATTCAGATTCTCAGCATCAGCCAACTCAGCCGTTACATCACGAATTTGAATTCCGAGAAGTGGACGCTGTACAGCACCAAAATCCTTCAAGTCGTAGATTACCTTTTTCACCAAAGTGGCAGGAACTGCAAATGAATACCCTGCAAACGCTCCTGTAGGCGAAGCAATTGCTGTATTGATTCCCACAAGCTGACCTTTCAAGTTAACCAATGCTCCACCTGAGTTCCCAGGGTTAACCGCAGCATCGGTCTGAATGAATGCTTCTATTCTGGTATTGCTTCCACCTCTAGCCAAAATATTGATGTTACGAGCTTTAGCACTCACAATACCTGCAGTTACGGTAGATCTAAACTCGAATGGATTACCAATTGCCAATACCCATTCGCCGATTTGAATATTCTCTGAATCTCCAAAACTCACATAAGGCAGTTGTTCTTCATCTATTTTAATCAAAGCCAAATCCGTATCAGGATCCGTTCCTATCAAAGTTGCCTTGTATGTTCTGTTATCATTGAGCATCACCTCAATATCAGAAGCACCTTCCACCACGTGATTGTTCGTAGCAATAAAACCATCCTCCGATATGATCACACCCGAACCTGCACCCTGACGTGGAGATCGCTCACTTCTTTCGTATCTATCTCCAAAATATTCTTTAAAGAATTCATCCATCGGATTTCTCGAAGCATAATCTCTTGTTGCTCCAGAATACTCCGTTTTAATATGAACTACACCAGGTGTTGCTTGCTTAGCCGCAAACACAAAGTTCAATCCTTCTGGCACCACATAATCCGTGGTATCAAATACATAATTATTAGTCAAACTCACTGGGCTAGTTCCATTTACAGGAGTTACCTGCAGCACGCGCTGTGGCTCTATTACCAATGAATAGCCTCCAATAGCTATAACCGCTCCCAGGAACGAGGAGAGCACCATAGCAAAATACACATTTCTCTTACTCATATTCATTTCCTTGTCTTGTCAAAAAAGTCGTACTAATTATACTCAATTCTTTCACTCATTGTTCTACCAAAAACGGACCAAGTGCCTAATGAGTGCTGCACCTTAACAATTCTTAACAAAAAACCCCAGTCAATAGCCTGACCAGGGTTTCCAACTTCACATCGCTCACCTAATTACTTGATAGTAATGGTTTTTTTAGTTTCTTTCTTCTCGTCTTTAGGAATCACAATATTTAAGATTCCATCTTGATAGGAAGCATCAATTTTTTCCAGATTCACATTATCTGGTAGATAGAATGATCTGCTAAATGTACCGTAGTAGCTTTCTACGCTGTGGTAGTTTTTCTCATTCTTTTCGTTTTTGAATTTTCTTTCTCCGCTTACAGTTAGACGATCGTCATTCACATCAATTTTGATATCGTCTTTATTTACTCCAGCTAAGTGAAATTGCAATTCAAATTCGTTTTCAGTTTCAGCGATATCTACTTTAGGGGAGAAGCTTGAAGCTCTTTTACCTCCAAAGAAATCATCGTCAAAAAACTTGTCAACGAAGCTGCTAAATGTTGCTGGTCTGTAACCGTTTGGATTGTACTTTATAAGTGCCATTGTTTTAATGTTTTAGTTATTGTTGAAAATCTTTTAAATCAAATACACTAAGCAATAGACGAATTCTGTGCCAAGCCAAAATTTTCAATATTTCACGCCATTATGTCTGCTTTTATGCGATTCAGGAAAAATAAACATGTCATTATGTCTGCTATCTATGTAAAAAACGTCAGTTTGATAAAAAGTGAAAAAAATTTAGTGCTAGGCATTGCAGATTATCAAACAGAAAATTAAGTTTGCAATCCTTTTGAGAGACACATAGAAAAGTGACTCAAAAAAAGACCCTAAATTCCTCAGTAGCTCAGTTGGTTAGAGCATCTGACTGTTAATCAGAGGGTCGCTGGTTCGAGCCCAGCCTGAGGAGCTGAAAATCAAGGAGTTACGTTGTTATAAATGTAACTCCTTTTTTATTGGGTACACCATTGGATACACATTTCCAATTTACTCAATTACTAGCTAACTAGCAGAATTACAGCAACTTACATAATTTTCCTTTTTCTACTAATTCCTGCCATTTTTCACCCAAAACCACCCAAAGCAGGAAGTCAATTTTCACACCTGTTGAATATTGCAAACTATTGATAAACAAGTTTGCTAATGGAAAATCCTTTTGACGAAATCAACCAACGATTGGTAAAGATCGAGAATCTCATTCTCGCGTATAACAAAACGAATTCTACCTCCTCAATTCCTGAAACAGAACCTTTCATTGATATCAAAGAGGCTTCTGAGTTTCTAGGTGAAGCTATTCCCACTATTTATGGTCGAACGTCTCGACTTGATATCCCATTCTATAAGCGAGGCAAGAAGCTCTATTTCAAAAAATCGGAATTAACAGAATGGGTTGAGAAAGGAAAAAGCAAGACTAAGGATGCCCTAAGGCAAGAACTAAGGATTGTATCTCGTAAATGAGTTTATATCTATATGAATCCTGAATCTGGGAACACTAGAATTATTTGGAGTCATTTACAGCTAAATGAAAGATAGATTCCCAAACCCCACCAGAAAACCTACCAAGGTTACCAAATGATTATGTTTCAACCTTTATGAAACTCATTAAGCACCAAATGGAACAGATAAAAATAGCTGGTTGAAAACTGCTACTTCATTTCTTAATCTTACCAAAAACACGTACCACAATGGAAGAATTCATAGCTACCCCAATGAGCCTCTCAGAGCTTGCAACTGCATATGACGTAAGCACCAAGATCATGAACAAATGGCTTG
>CAXEKM010000829.1:0-5765 GCA_963996645.1 uncultured Marinoscillum sp. | reverse complement strand
AGGATACATGGTTTACACCTATTACTCCTTTGTAAACGTATTCCAGTACAACCCTGGAGATGTGTACTGGTGTACGGCTGATGTGGGTTGGATTACAGGTCACTCCTACATTGTGTATGGTCCGCTTTTGGCTGGAGCAACAACTGTCATGTTTGAAGGTGTGCCCACTTATCCGCATGCTGGAAGATTCTGGGAGATTGTTGATAAATATCAGGTCAATCAATTCTACACAGCGCCTACTGCGATTAGAGCTTTGCAAGCGCACGGGTTGGAGCCTGTTGAACCATATGACCTTACATCGCTTAAGGTGATTGGTTCTGTAGGGGAGCCAATCAACGAAGAAGCGTGGCACTGGTATCATGATCACATCGGAAAAGGAAACTGTCCATTGGTAGATACCTGGTGGCAAACCGAGACGGGTGGAATCATGATTTCCTCTCTGGCAGGAGTGGTTCCAAATAAACCAGCTCATGCGGGTATGCCGCTGCCTGGAGTGCAACCTGTCATTGTAGATGCTGATGGCAATGAGTTAAAAGGAAATAACGTGCAGGGTAATCTTTGCATTAAGTTTCCATGGCCATCTATGCTAAGAACAACTTATGGAGATCATGAGCGCTGTAAGCAAACGTATTTCTCAACTTACAAAGGGATGTATTTCACAGGAGATGGAGCCAAGCGAGATCATGATGGATACTTGAGAATATTAGGTAGAGTAGATGATGTAATCAATGTTTCTGGTCACAGAATGGGAACTGCGGAAGTTGAAAACGCTATCAATGAGCATCCTAAAGTAGTAGAGTCTGCAGTAGTCGGTTATCCACACGAAGTGAAAGGGCAAGGTATCTATGCATATGTCATCTGTGATATGGAGGGTAGAACCGAGCAAAACTTGAAAAACGAGATTCGTGAAACCGTGAGCAAGATTATCGGGCCAATTGCCAAGCCAGACAAAGTGCAAATTGTTCCAGGCTTGCCAAAAACACGCTCTGGAAAAATCATGCGTCGTATCCTGAGAAAAGTAGCTTCCGGTGAAGCGGATCAACTTGGAGATACTTCTACATTGCTAAACCCAGAGGTGGTTGAGGCAATTATTGCTGGAGCTGAAGTGTAAATCAAAATTCAAATGCGGGGCTTGCCCCGCATTTTTTATATGTCCAACCTAATAACTGATCGAGTCGCCTATTTTTTGAAGGATCATGCTCCTTTTAGCTTCATTCCCAATGAGGAACTGCAGAAGGTTGTGAGTTCTTTTAAGGTGAAGTATTATCAAAAAGGTCAGTTGCTGTTTGAGCAAGGCCAGGAGAATGCCGGTTATGCTTTTGTATTGCGAAAAGGCAATGTGCTTTTGTTGCAGCGGTCAGAAACAGAATCGATATTAGTAGATCAGTGTGAGCCGGGCGATGTTTTTGGTGTTCGTTCCATTTTGTCTGGCAATAACTACGTCATGAGTGCGGAGGCCGCAGAGGAAAGCCTTGTTTATCTAATTCCCAAAGAACAATTTGACAAGTTGCTGAACACCTATCAGCGCTTTGCTTTGTTTTTTGCATCTGGCTATGCCGCAGGTCAGGCTCTGGCAAGGACTAGAAATGCTCAGGTTAGTTTGACCATGTCTATTCCTGAAGAAAATAAACTGTCGTTTTCAAAAGAAGTACTTACATGTAAGCCAGAAACGACCATTCAGGAAGCAGCAAAATTGATGGCAGCTAGAAATGTTGGCTCGGTGGTAGTCGTTGATGGACATGATGTGCTTTTAGGTATCATAACAGATCGTGATCTTCGGGTAAAGGTCATTGCTCAGGGATTGGATTTCAGTCAGGCGGTAGATCAGATTATGTCTTCACCTGTGATCTCGTTACCGGATACTTCAACAGTGACTGAAGTGCAGATGAAAATGATCGATGCTTCCGTGCATCATGTCATATTAACGAAAGGAGCAACCACTCAGCTGGCTGGTATTGTTTCTGATCATGATGTGTTGATCTCACAACTGAATCATCCATCGGCTATTATCAAGGCTTTGAAGCATTCAGATAATCCTGAAGAGTGGAAGGATATGCGTCAAAAAGCAGAAGAAATGCTTCGATTGTTTATCGAGCAGGATGTGTCCATGGAGTTGCTGGCACGACTTATTTCTAAAATAAATGACGTAATCATCCAGAAGGCAATAGATCTTCATGTTGAAGAGCTGGAGCTGGAGGGAGTAGAATTTGCCTGGATTAGTCTGGGGAGTGAGGGAAGGGAAGAGCAGATGCTTCGAACTGATCAGGATAATGCCATTATTTATTCTGATGCCAATATAAGTGATAAGGAGAAAGCAAGGCTTCATGAGCTCGCAGAACGAGTCAATAGCACACTGGAAATGTGCGGTTTTGAAAAGTGTCCTGCTGATATCATGGCCAGGAATCCAAAATGGTGTCAGTCATTGGATCACTGGAAGTCTTATTTTGATGATTGGGTACTGAATCCTGATCCAAAATCTGTCATGCATTGCACTATCTTTTTTGACTTTAGATGGGTCAGTGGATCCAAAGAGCTTGTTGAAGCACTTCAAGAATATTTGTTCAATTTGCTAAAGTCCAATGGTAATTTCATAGGTCACCTGGCTAAAAATGCAACTCAGAATCCACCTCCACTTAGTTTTTTTAAAAACCTCATTGTCGAGCGATCAGGGGAATATGAAGATCGGTTTGATATCAAGCGACGAGCCATGATGCCACTGGTAGATGCCGCTCGAGTTTTGGCTTTGGAGCATCGATTGACTACTAAAAATACCATTGAGCGATACAAGCAATTGATCGACTTGGAGCCAAATCATCAAGAACTGATGGAAGAGGCTCATCAAGCGTATGGATTGCTGATGAAATACCGAACTCGTGAAGGGCTTGCAAGCAATAGTTCTGGGAGATATGTTGAGATCAGTGAGCTGAATAAACTTGAAAAGCAGATTCTGAAAAATGCATTTCAGCCTATTAAGGAGCTTCAAGAATTATTAGAAGTGCGGTTTAAACTAGTGTATTTCAATTGAGTTGGTTCCGAAAAGCGGTTTTCCCTTCTTTTATTAAGGAGTATAATGAGCTTGAATTCAAGGTTTGGCATAAGCAGTCATTGGATGCTTGTGAATTTGTGATCATTGATGCTGAAACAACCGGATTGGGCAAGAAAGATCAGATCATTACAATTGGTGCAATGGTGATGAAGGGTTATGAGATTGATTTATCCATATTGTTAGATCAAACCTATTCACATGAAAAGGGGACTGATGCTGCAGAGATTCATGGGGAGTTGCCTCAGGTCAGTAAGAAAGAAAAAAAGGTGTTAATTGAGGAGTTGCTGGCTTTTATAGGAAATCGAGTGATTGTTGGGCATCACATATCTTTTGATATCTCCAAAATCAATCAATTGGTTTCTGTTGTTTATAATGGGTTCAAACTGAAAAATCAAGTAATTGATACGGCTCAATTACTGTATCGATTTAATAGAGAGCGGTATGAAAATCAAGTTGGAGGAAGGAGTAACCTTCAGTTAGATATTGCTTGTCAGGATTTTAATATTCCAATAGAAAATCGCCATACAGCACTAGGTGATGCGTATATGACAGCTCAGTTGTTAATGCATCTGTTGTCAATGGCTTCCGAAAAGAGAATTTCTTCCGTTTCACAATTGTTTTAAAAGGGATACCAACGATCTTGCCTTCAAAAGGGTCAATAGGATATGAAAAAACTATTAGTAGTCATTGTTGGTGTAGTGTTTATGTCATCCTGTGATTTAGGCGAAGACTGTAATACGGAATGTGTGCCCGGAGCACCGGAATTAGTGGTTCAGATAACACCTCAGGAAGCGCTTGATAGTGCTTACTTGCAGTACGATCAATGGAAAATTTATGATGGTGTTGAAGAAATGGCTATTCGACTGAATAATGATCCAAATTTTCAAGCTAATGGTGCCTTATTTATGGACATCTTAGTTAATGATAGTTCGGCTATTGTTTATGGAGGAGGAGTGACCTGGAGTCATCGCTCTGTGGAGCAGCCGATGATGGTTATTGACTATGGTAATGATGTGAAAGACACATTCAATATATCTTTAGAAGCCATCATTGGCGAGTGTTGCTCGGCTTATAATGTGTCAGGTTTGACTATTGATAATCAGGAATTGGATAGGGATAGTGTTAGATACTTTTTCCAATATCTATTAGAAGAATAATTCAAAAAAAATATCTAACACCCAAATCAGTTACTTACTAAAACTTGTGAGTTCTGTATAGCTCTGTAGCTTTCCTTTCTTGTCGTAATTTTCAGTTTTAACATTTCCAACTCCTTCAGCAATCCAGCTTGTGGAGGTGAATGTCATTTCACGTTTCATACCCATGATTTCCATTTCTGAGATCGTTGTTTGACTGATTTTATAGGTATCAAAAGTGCCTGCTGGTGTTGTTAGAGATTCTTGAGCTTCTACCTTTCTATTGGTGAAAGTCATGTTCATGATCATGTTGACTGCTCCTTCGCCCATTTTAATGGTTATTTTGCCATTGCCTTCAGGAAGGTTTTGGCCAACACTCAATTCATTTGGAAATTCTAAAAAGTCACCTTCTACAATTACTTCCATGTTTTCATAGCTGTTCAACATCTCGTCTGGAATGAATTGCTCGATATCCATTTTGATCTTGCCATCTTCGCAGATTACTTCGTAATCCCCTTCGGTGACTAAATCTCCTTTTTTGTCATAAATTTTGTTTGATACGAGTGCCTTAGTGTCAGAATCTGAAGATACCACGCTGCTGGTTTTGCCTTCTTCTTTTCCTTTGGCGTTATAGGAGGTTTGTTCAAATGTGACACCATCTGACAATGGGAAATAAGCGTTGTCACATTGGGCATTGATGGTAAATGTGGCAAATAATACAGCTGTTGCGGTGAATAGTTTTTTCATGATTTATAATGTTTGAGTAGTGCCAAAGTAGTAAATAATCATGAAAAAACTGTATTATGCTAATGGGTGTAGTAAAAGAAAACCCTGACGATTCGCTCTTTGCGAATGTCAGGGTTATCGAATATAGAAACTCAGAACATGACGTTTTCAGTCAATATTTTTAGTTCTGTATAACATCGGTTTTTTAAAATTGAGCAGTTTCTGTGCTGCCTTCCATCGCTACTGTTGAAGCTTTTCCTTGCTGTACGGTGTTTTGAATCGCATCAAAATAGCCCGTTCCAACAAATGCCTGGTGCTTCACCGCTTTGAATCCTTGATCCAACAATGCAAACTCACGTTCTTGCAGCTCAGAGTAACCAGCCATACCTCGCTCTTTGTAAGCCTTAGATAACTCAAACATGGAGGTGTTGAGCGCGTGGAATCCTGCCAGCGTAATGAACTGGAACTTGTAGCCCATATCCGCCAGATTCTCTCTGAAGGTTAACATTTCAGATCTGGTCAGATGAGCTGCCCAGTTGAATGATGGCGAGCAATTGTAAGCCAGCATCTGATCAGGGAACTCTGCTTTGATACCTTGAGCAAACTCTCTTGCCAATCCAAGGTCCGGGTTAGATGTTTCCATCCACAGCAGATCTGAATAAGGTGCATAGGATAGTCCTCTGGCAATACCTGCTTCAACACCATTAGTTACTTCATAGAATCCTTCAGAAGTTCTCTTTCCAGTAATGAATCGGTGATCCCTCTCATCAATATCTGAAGTGATCAATGTGGCCGCATCAGCATCTGTTCTTGCAATTAAAAGTGTTGGAGTATCCATCACATCAGCCGCAAGTCTTGCT
>CAXEKM010000828.1:0-4434 GCA_963996645.1 uncultured Marinoscillum sp. | reverse complement strand
GGATAAGTAGTTTCACTACAGCTTCTTCATCACAGCCGTAATTGCGAGAAATTGTGATTACTGGTCCAGGGACTGACTGATGCGCAAGAACTCGCTCACGCTCATCTAGATATGTTTTTAAATTAATCTTCATAATTAAAACTATTAGTGTTTGGAAATCATGAGACAGATCAATTTGATGGGTCTTATGCTTTCATAAATGTTATTGATCAATAGAGCACTCTATCTTTATTTTTTAGAGTCATTGATAGAATCTCAAATACATTTTACGATAGCACTCTGAATTTTTTCTGGATTTTTAGTTGATGGAGATATTTTTTCAACTGATCCAGAATTCTTTTGGATGAAATGGATAAAAAAAGGCCCACGAAGGTGGGCCTTTAAGTACTAGAGAGAATAGACTAATTTCTTATTTATCTGGCTGAGGAGTCATTCTCAAATAAGGCTTGATCACCGTATGCCCTTTCGGGAACTTGCCAGGGATATCCTCAGTCTTTACTGCAGGTGTGATGACCACATCTTGTCCCTGTACCCAGTCTGCAGGTGTTGCCACGCTGAAGTTAGCTGTCAATTGCAAAGAGTCAATTACTCTTAAGATTTCAGCAAAGTTTCTTCCTGTACTTGCAGGATAAGTGATGCTTGCTTTGATCTTCTTGTCAGGTCCTATAAAGAACACCGATCTAACAGTAGCTGTAGCAGATGCATTTGGGTGAATCATGTCATAGGCAGTTGCTACTACTTTGTCTGGATCAGCAATGATTGGGAAGTTTACTTCACAACCTTGCGTTTCGTTGATGTCTTTGATCCATCCCTGATGTGATTCCAGATCATCTACGCTTACCGCCAATACTTTGGTGTTTCTTTTAGCAAAATCGGGTGCTAAATGAGCAGTTCTACCAAGTTCGGTTGTACAGACTGGAGTGTAATCTGCAGGGTGAGAGTATAATACGCCCCAGCTATCGCCGAGCCACTCGTGAAAATCTATTTTTCCTTCGGTAGTTTCTACCTGAAAGTTAGGAGCATCATCTCCGATTCGTAATGCCATAGTGTATTTAAATTTTAATTAAAATCTCGAATTATCTGAATATGTGTAACGGAACGGAATGGGGGCTAGTTCGCTAAAAGTTGAATAATTTTTCAACAGGAAAGGAGTGGGGCGGCTATAAAAAAGAAGGTGCTCAGGAGAACGTCTTTCTCTGAGCACCAAATCACCGCCAGTATGACTATGAACCATCATAAAGACTCATCAACCGGTACAAAAATGAATGTTTTACAAGCTTGATTTCTACGTGATTTACTGAAAGTACATGTATGGAATCCCCGTACAAAAGAAAAGAAGCCACCCGCATGTCGAAGGAGACTACATATTTAGGAGATCGTGTCAAAGTTGTAAAGAGACGTTAATTGCTTCTCCACATTATTAAAATGATTACGGATCTATCCAATAACGTATGAGGTAGTTACGCTAATTTAAGGATGGGCATTCGTTCATTTTAGCTTTTCCGGGCTAAAATTGGGTTTGCGAATAAAAGACTGTCTGAGCCTTGGTTATTAATTTTCAATCGCGCAGGAGTGAATTGGCGAGTTTCTTTTATTCACCAATTTTTGGATTGGAAAAGCGTTAATAAATGAACGCCGCCCTCGATTTTTGGCTTCCGTTTGCATCAAGGCAAATGGAAGGGCACGACGCCACATGGTCAGAATCTTCAATTACCCAATATGCATACTGTAACATCCATAGCTGTTTTTTGAAAGTTAAATTAGATTACTCTCGGGTTGATCGAAGAAAGTCCAGACATTGGATTTCCTGTAAAAAAAGAAAAGCGCTCCAGGATGAACATCCTTAGAGCGCTTTCACACCGTCAACATATGATTTTTCAGGTTGCAATGATTTTAAAAGAAGTGGTGTGCCGAACCCGCCAAAATCCGACTACACCAAATCACCGCAACACAATTTACATTTATGCTTATCGTCTATAAGCTGTTGTATCTGATCAACGAGACATCTAATCATTTAGTATCCTCGTTTGATAGTAGAACGGTAAAAAACTTATTACCCCTACCGTATGGGTTAGTTATTTTTTGAAAGGGTCAGACCATTGTTCGGCAGTGTAAACATTTGTTCCCGATAAGGTCTTGATGAATGTACTTAAAGCTGCTATTTCTTCATCAGTCAAGTTCAATTGCTGAGGGATGCCATTGGCCATAAGGCGTCTATCCAGGTTGTTGTTATCACTGGATAATTCAATTTCATTGTAATGAGCAATTACTTCCTCTAAACTCATATCACCGGTGTGCATCAGTGGTCCATTTAGTTTTCCGGTATCATTGAAAATATCTCGGAGAGTTGGTGCTCTGGTTACATCCGTATCAATATCCCCTGTAATTGAATGTATCACGCCATTATTTCTGGTATCAGGATCAATATCAAACTCTGGTGCTCTATGGCATCCGTCACATCCTGCTCCACCTCCTATGCGAACACCATTGAGATCAAAATCCGGCCTTGCGGTGAATAATTGTTTGCCCATATTTTCTTCTTCCGTAAAGTTGGGAAAGGATTGATTGTTTGAATTGACCTGAGCTCTTCCTACATCATACTTACTGTCAAATGACTGAATGCTACGGATAAACTGAGCGAGTGCTAGTTGGATTCGCTCTTCAGTGATTTTCGTGTCACCATAGACCAATTTGAAAAGCTCTTGATAATGTTCTATTGCTGCTAGTTTCTCTATTAATCCTTCAAAATCCTCGTTTCCTTCTTCTCCACTAAAGCCCATTTCTGTGTGATCTTGTATGGGTTGGGTAGTTTGTGCTTCAAGGCTCAAAGCTCTTTCATCCCAGAAGAAATTTTCCTCATCGGCAAATCGAGAGTTAACTAAGCGCATGGAGTGTCTTCCAGTAGAACCATTTACACCACCGGATGCTTGCAAGCCGTCGCTAAAGGCAAACGACTGTTGATGACACGAAGCACAGGCCACAGAATTATCAATAGAAAGCTTCACATCATAGAATAATACTCTTCCCAGCGTAGCGCCTTCATTGGTAATGCCATTGCTGCCAGTATTGTCTTTATTGACGTATGATGGGATTGTTTGACCTTCATAGTCGAATAAATTGTCCAGATCAATATTGTCACCAAAGGATGATGCGATGACCTCTGCATTCACTGTTGTGTCAGTAACCAGTTCATCGTTAGATTGGTCTGAACAACTGAAAACAAATAGTGTAGTGATTATTAATAATTGATTTCTCATTCATATGGGGGTTTGCATTTAAACGAGAAATAATGCTCGAACCCTACCTTAATAGAGAATTGTTTGAAGAAATGCAGCTTATGAGGTCCTGACTCCAATCATCACTCCAGTGGACCAACCTGTCATATGAGTGAAGGTAAAGTTTGATAGACTTTTTAGATGGGTGATGAGGTTTGCGGCTTTTTGGGCATGTCCTTCAGGCCAGTTAGGTTGCTCATCCAGATCGTCTATGATATAGAATCCACCTACTTTAACCATATTCAAAACCTCATCGAGGTGATTGTATTTTCCTGGCCAGGTGTCCGCAAAGATTAAGTCAAACTGTTGGTCTTTATGTTCGTCTATCCATGACTCACCATCAGTGCAGTGGATAGTAACATGATCGTTGTTTGGATAAAAGGATTTAACGATTGTGGTTAATTCCTCATTATTATCAAGACTAACTAATGAAGATTTGGAATCCATTCCGTCTACAAGCCAGGCAAAGGACAGGCCGATTCCAGTTCCAAGTTCCAGGAATTGACCTCCAGGTTTGGAGGCAATCAGTGTTCTTAACAAAAAGCCAATTGCTCTGTCAGAGGGTTGAGTAAAGCCAACTTCCTGACATTTCTCTTCCAGAGCAATTAGGTGTTTCGGTAAAGTCTGATTAGACATTAGCCTAATAGGAATGCCTTGAACTCGTCGTAGCTGTTTCCAATTTTAGTTGCTACTTTTTCTTTGGTCATCAAGTCAGACACAAAGTCTGGGAGCTCCATCTTTTGATCCAATGCTTGCTCTACAGTAGATAAGAACTTACTGTAGTGAGCAGTTTCTAAGAAAACGCCAGTTTCTTTCTTTTCTAGTTTTTCCTTCAATGCCTGATAGCCAATAGCACCATGAGGATCCAGGATGTATTGATTGCTAGCATAGCAAGATTTCATCACGTCCAAAGTCTGTTGATCGTCTAGAGTGAATCCTTGAGTATGCTTGATAATGTCTTTGAAGTTTTGTTCGTGAAGCTCCAGCATTCGAGGATGATTGCTAGGATCACTTACGTCCATGGCATTGGATAAAGTTGGTACCGTAGGTTTTACCTCATAGTTGCCATCTTTCAAATATCTAGGCACCGTATCATTTGCATTAGATGCTGCTATGAATCGATGGATGTCCAATCCCATTTTCTTAGCGAGCATACCTG